>JBOHKJ010000234.1:0-2347 GCA_050728975.1 Kiloniellales bacterium
AAACAGCTCGAAGGCGTGGATGCCGAGGCCCTCCTGAAGGAGGTCGCCGCCTACAACGCCGCGGTGGACCGGTCGGTGGCTTTCGATCCCAACGTCAAGGACGGGCGCCGCACCCGCGGGCTCGCGGTCAACAAGAGCAACTGGGCCAACACGCTAGACCAGCCGCCCTTCGAGGCCTACGCCACAACCTGCGGCATCACCTTCACCTTCGGCGGATTGCGCGTGAACCGCAATGCCCAGGTGCTCGACAGCGACCTGCGCAAGATTCCGGGTCTCTACGCCGCGGGCGAGCTGGTGGGCGGACTTTTCTACCACAACTACCCGGGTGGCACCGGCCTGATGTCCGGCGCGGTCTTCGGACGCATTGCCGGAAGTGCGGCGGCCGCTCAGGGCGACGGCGCTTAGCCGAATCCGAGCCGCCGGTCGGCGAAGTAGGGGTTGACCAGTCGCGCCTCCTCGTAGGCGTCCGGATCGAGCCCGGCCAGCAACAGCGCCTCGCCCTTTGGGGCAGCGCGCGCAAGATCGCGGCCGTCCGGGCCGGCGATACAGCTGCGGCCAGCATAAGCATAGAGCGAATCTCGGCCGCAGAAGTTGGTGTAGGCGACGAAGACCTGATTCTCGAAGGCGCGCACCGGAACGATGCGCTCGGCGATGAAGTCGTCGCGGTCGCTCGCCGGCAGCGCGGTCGGCACCGCGATCAGCTGGGCGCCAGCCAGCGCCAGATGGCGCACCGCTTCGGGAAACTCGACGTCGTAGCAGATCAGCAGGCCGACCTTCATGCCGGCGACCTCGAAGACCGCCGGCAAGGCTTCGCCGGGCGCGAAAAGTCCCTTCTCGTAGTCGCCGTAGAGATGGTACTTGCGGTAGCAGGAGACGCGGCTGTCGGGGCGCACCAGCAGCGCGGCGTTGTAAAGCCGATCGCCCGCCTTCTCGGCGAAGCCTATCACCAGCGCGATGCGGTTGCGCGCGGCGGTCTCCTGCAGCCGGCGCACCTGCGGCCCGTCGAGCGGCTCGGCGAGCGTGGCCATCGCCTCGCCGGCGCCGTAGCCCTGAACCGCCAGCTCCGGCGTGAGCATAAGTTCGGCGCCCCTGGCTGCCGCCTCGGCCGCGCCCAGCTCGATGCGCGCGAGATTGGCTTCGACCGCGCCGGCCTTGGCGTCCATCTGCAACTGAGCGAGACGCATCACTGTTCCTCCGTCGACCAGGCGCCGAGCAGGCGCGGGAGATCGCCGAAGCGCGCGACCAGCCCGAAGATGAGGCCTGCCAGAGCCACAAACAAGACCGTCACCGCCGCCATGGTCGGGGTATAGCCGTAGCGCAGCGAGTTGAAGATCTTGATCGGCAGAGTCTCGAGCGTGAAGCCGGCCACCATGTAGGCCACGATGTACTCGTTGAGCGACAGCACGAAGGCGAAGGCGAAGCCGGAGACCGCATAAGGCCGGATCATCGGCAGCACCACGGTTCTCAGCACCGTGGCATCGTCGGCACCCATAGTGGCCGCGGCCTCGACCAGCGCGCGGTCGATGGCGGCGAAGCCGAGCGTCAGCGTCACCAGCGGGAGCGTCACGAAGAAGATTGCGTGGCTGATCGCTACCGTCCACGGCTGTCCATAAAAGCCGGCGGTCGCCCAGAAGGAGAGAAAGCCGAGCGCGGTGATGACCGGCGGCAGGATGAAAGGCGCGACGCCCAGCACCTGGAAGATCCGCGCCCAGGGTGCGTGGCGCCGCCACAGGAACCAGGCGAGCGGGAAGGCGATCGCCACAGACAGGGCCGCCGAAGCCGTGGCGACGCCGAGCGAGGCGAGCAGCGCGCTACGCCAGCCGTCGTCGAGAAAAATCTCGCCGTACCAGCTCATCGAAAAGCCTTCCGGCGGGAAGATGAGGGATTTCTTCTCGTTGATCGAGACTCCCAGCACCACAGCCAGCGGTCCGGCCAGGAAGAGTGCGATCGCGAGGAAATAGAGATTGCGCAGCAGTCGCGCTGTCATGCCGCGGCCTCCCGGCGCCCCACCAGCAGCGAGAGGCCGACCAGCGCCAGCGACACCAGCACCAGGAACACCGCCATCGCCGCGGCAAACGGCATGTTCGACTGATAGATCGCCTGATCGGTTATCAGCACCGAGAGCGTCCAGTGCTGCGGCCGGCCGAGGATCTGCGGAAGCAGGTAGGCGCCGAGCGCGAAGACGAAGGCCATCACCCAGGTCGCCGCGATGGTGTTGCGCAAGGCCGGCACGATCACGTTGAGGAAGGCGCGCGGCGGTGCCGCGCCCAGCGTGCGCGCCACCTCCATCAGCGTCGGATCGAGCCGCACCAGCGCCGGATAGAGCACCAGCACGGTATAGGGAAAG
>JBOHKJ010000235.1:0-7355 GCA_050728975.1 Kiloniellales bacterium
ATCGAGATGTCGAAGGTGCCGCCGCCGAGGTCGTAGACCGCGATCGTGCCGCTGCCCTTTTTCTCGAGCCCGTAGGCGAGTGCCGCAGCGGTCGGCTCGTTGATGATGCGCAGAACCTCGAGGCCGGCGATCTTGCCGGCGTCCTTGGTCGCCTGGCGCTGGGAATCGTTGAAGTAGGCCGGAACGGTGATGACCGCCTTCTCGACCTTCTCGCCGAGGTAGCTCTCGGCGGTCTCCTTCATCTTCTGCAGGATGAAGGCGGAGATCTGGCTGGGGCTGTAGGACTTGCCTTGGGCCTCGACCCAGGCGTCGCCGTTGTCGGCCTTGGTGATCTTGTAGGAAACCAGACCCTTGTCTTTCTGGGTCATGGGATCGTCGTAGCGCCGGCCGATCAACCGCTTGATGGCGAACAGCGTGTTCTCGGGATTGGTCACCGCCTGCCGCTTGGCGGGCTGCCCGACCAGGCGCTCGCCCGAGTCCCTGAAGGCGACGATCGAGGGCGTGGTTCGTGTGCCCTCGGCGTTCTCGATGACCTTGGCGGTCTTGCCTTCCATGACCGCGACACAGGAATTGGTCGTGCCGAGGTCGATACCGATTACCTTACTCATCTCCTCCTCACTTTCAGCAAACCCCGACCGGCGGCCTTCCGAGGAAGCACTGCCCCTGCGGGGTCCCCATAGGGTGGAGCCAAAAAAGCTGTCGCGGCTTATATAAGGAGGCGGGCCGCCGCCGCAAGGCGGGAAAGCCGGAGGCCGGGGCCTGTCCCGGCACGGTGCCGGCCCGCGACGGAGGATGACGGAGGCGATGGCGAAGGACGGCACAAGGAACGAGGCGATCTTCCGGACGATCCTCTGGCTCGCGGTGGCCGACGTCTTCGTCGGCGCCGCGCTCGCGCTCGGCGGGGCGTACCTGTGGGAGCGGCCGGACCTCTCCTGGGCCGGGACCGGGCTGGTGGTGGCCGGCGGCCTGCTCTACGGGCTGATGCGGCTCCTGGGCGCCCGGCCCAGCGGCCCGCAGTAGGCCCCTCGAAAAGCCCGGTGGCTGATGATCGTCTCGGCCAGCTATCGCAGCGATATCCCGGCGTTCTATGGCGACTGGTTCCGCCGCCGCCGCGCGCAGGGCTGGGTCACGGTGAAGAGCCCCTATGGTGGCGCCGCGGCCCGGGTGCCGCTTGCCGGGCCGGAGGTCGAGGGCTTCGTCTTCTGGACCCGCAACCCGAGACCGTTCCTTCCGGTCCTGGAGGAGCTGGCGGCCGAGCGACAACCCTTCGTCCTCCAGGTGACGCTGACCGGCTATCCGCGCCCGCTCGAGCGTGCGGTGCCCGACGCCGAGGCGGCGATCGAAAGCTGTCGCGACGTGGTGCGGCGCTTCGGCCGCCATGCGCTGGTCTGGCGCTACGACCCGGTCTTCCTCACCAGCCTCACCCCGCCGGACTGGCAGCGCGCGAACTTCGCCAGACTGGCCGGCATCTTCGGCGCGCTCACCGACGAAGCGGTGCTGTCCTTCGCGCAGATCTACGCCAAGACGCAGCGCAACAGCGACGCGGCGGCGAAGCGCAGCGGCTTCTCCTGGCGCGATCCGGCGGCCGACGAAAAGCGGGCCGTGCTCGGCGCGCTCGCCGCGATCGCGCGCGAGCATGGCCTGACCGCGCGGCTCTGCGCGCAACCCGATCTCTTGACGGATGGCCTCGAGCCGGCGCGCTGCATCGACGCGCAGCGCCTCTCGGAGATCGCCGGCCGCGAGATTCCGGCGCCGCGCTCGAAGAACCGGCCCGGCTGCCTCTGCGCCGCGGCACGCGACATCGGCCGCTACGACAGCTGCCCGCATGGCTGCGTCTACTGCTACGCGGTCGCGAGTCAGGATGCCGCCAAGCGGCGCTACCGCCTGCACGATCCCGCAGCGGAGAGTCTTTGAACCGAGTTCAGGCCTTGGTATCGAGCTGGCTGCCCACCGCCGGCCCGCTGCCGCGATCCGCATTTCCGCCATTGGCGGCGGCCTTGGCCACACCGACCCGCGCCGGGCGCAGCAGGCGATCGTGCAGCAGATAGCCCGGCTCCAGCACCTGGACCACGCTGCCCGGCGCAGCGCTGGGGTCCGGCAGCTCGAACATCGCTTCGTGACGATGGGGATCGAACATTTCGCCGAGCGGCACGATCTTGGCGATGCCGTGCTTCTCCAACACCTTCAGCAGCTCGCGCTCGGTCAGCTCCAGGCCGCTCGCCAGCTGGCCGAGCGGCCCCTCGGCGCTTCGCGCTTCCGCCGGCACGGCATCGAGCGCGCGGCGCAGGTTGTCGGCCACCGCCGCGAGATCGCGGGCCAGCGGCGCGGCGGCGTAACGCAGCGTCTCCTCGCGCTCGCGCTGAGCGCGGCGGCGCTGATTTTCCGCTTCCGCCAGTGCACGCAGCAACTGGTCCTTGAGGCCGGCGATCTCGGCTTCGAGCAGGACCACGCGCTCTTCGGCCGATGCCGGCTCTATGCTCGCCTCCGGCATCGCCACCGTCTCCGCGCCGGTCGGCTCGGCTTGCGAATCCTGCGTCGTCTCGTCGCTCGCGGCTCTCTGCTCGCGCTCTCTCTGCGCCATACTCGAACAATCCTCCTCAGTGTCCCTTTGTGTTGCGTCGCGCGCGGCCGGGCGCCGCTCAGTTGATGAGGCGCCCGATCACCTTGGCCGTGTAGTCGACCATCGGGATGATCCGCGCGTAGTCGATCCGGGTCGGGCCGATGACGCCGATGGCGCCGACGAATTGCTGGCGGCTGTTGCTGTAGGGCGCGATCACCATCGAGCAGCCGGCGACGGCAAACATCTCGTTCTCCGCGCCGATGAAGATCTGCACGCCCTCGGCAACGTCGGTAAGGCGCAGCAGGCGCAACAGCGCCTCCTTCGCCTCCAGCGCGGCGAAGAGCTGACGAATCCGCTCCAGCTCTTCGATCGCGGTGATGTCTTCCAGCAGCTGGGCCTGGCCGCGCACGATCAGCGCGCCGCCGTCGTCCTCGCCGGCCCAGGTGGCGAGACCCTGCTCCACCACGCGGGCGGTCAACTGATCGAGCTCGGCGCGCTGGGCGCGCAGCTCGTCCTTGATGCAGGCCTGGGCATCGCTCAGCGTGCGGCCGACGAGCCGCGCGGAAAGATAGTTGCTGGCCTCGACCAGCGAGGAGGCAGGCAGCCCGATCGGCACGTCGATGACGCGGTTCTCGACCGCGCCCGATTCCGTCACCAGCACCACCAGCGCGCGCCCCGGCCCGAGGTGCACGAACTCGATGTGCTTCAGCGGCTCCTTGAACTTCGGGGCCAGCACCAGACCGGCGCAACGCGACAGACCGGAGAGCATTCCGCTCGCCTGCTCCAGCACTTCCGGCAGGCTGCGCCCCGAGGCGGCGCACTGGCTCTCGATGCGCTGGCGCTCGTCGCCGGTCAAATTGCCGCGCTCCAGCAGGCCGTGCACGAACAGCCGGAGACCCAGCTCGGTCGGCAGGCGGCCGGCCGAGGTATGGGGGGCGTAGAGCAGCCCGGCCTCTTCCAGGTCGGCCATGACGTTGCGGATGGTCGCCGGCGAGAGCCCCATCCCGAGGCTGCGCGAGAGCGTGCGCGAGCCGATCGGCGCCCCGGTTTCGACGTAGGCGTCGACGACGTGGCGCAGCACCTCGCGAGCCCGCTCGCTGAGCTGGCCGATCGTCGTCGTGTCAATCGCGGTCTTGAGGGTTGCGGTCATGGCCTCGTCGGATCGGTCTTTCGGCGGTGCGCCACAGGGTCAAAGCAATGTAGTAACGCGCCCCCGGAGCGTCAACGCAACCGCCACCTCCCGGTTGCCCGCAAAACCGCGCGATTCCTAGCGATTCCGCGCGACCGGCGGAACGCACGAGGCTGGACGGCGGCGGCGGCGGTGGGCTAGCTTCCGCCCGGCCAGACCCCGCGAACGCCCAAGGAGCCTTCATGCGTCCATCCGGCCGCCGCCCTGACGAGTTGCGTTCGGTCTCGCTCGAGATCGGCGTCAACAAGTACGCCGAGGGCTCCTGTCTGGTGTCGTTCGGCGACACCCGGGTCATCTGCACCGCCTCGGTCGAGGATTCGGTGCCGCCCTTCCTGCGCAACAGCGGACGCGGCTGGGTGACCGCCGAATACGGCATGCTGCCGCGCGCCACCCACACCCGCGGCGACCGCGAGGCGGCGCGCGGCCGCCAGACCGGCCGCAGCCAGGAGATCCAGCGCCTGATCGGCCGCTCGCTGCGGGCGGTCACCGACCTCGCCGGCTTCGGCGAGCGCCAGATCAAGGTCGACTGCGACGTCATCCAGGCCGATGGCGGCACGCGCACCGCCGCGATCACCGGCAGCTACGTCGCGCTCTACGAAGCCTTCCGCCACATGGCCGAGCTGGGGGCGGTCAAGTCGATTCCGCTCGGCGATCAGGTGGCGGCGGTCTCCTGCGGCCTCTACCGCGGAACCGCCCTGCTCGATCTCGATTACGACGAGGATTCGGCGGCCGAGGCCGACGCCAATTTCGTCATCACCGGGGCGGGCGGCATCGTCGAGATCCAGGCGACCGCCGAGAAGCGCGCTTTTCCCGAAAGCGCCTTCCAGGAGCTGCTGGGGCTGGCACGAACCGGGATCGCCACGCTGACCGGCCGCCAGCGCAGCGCGCTCAATCTCTAGCTCCAGCCCACAAGCACTAGCGGTGGCCGTGCGGCGGAGCCCCAAAACGGCGCGCTGGCCTTAACGGCTCGTTTGGTCTTAACAGCTTGTTAAGACTCCGAGGCCCAGCATAGAGGGGGGCGGAGTCCGTGGATTCGGCGCGAAACACGGCGCGCCGGACGCGTGCTTTGCCCCTTCTCTTTCGAGAAGGGCCGGCCTTTGACAGCGACCTTTACCGAAGCGGAGCAGCTGCCGCAGCCCATCGGCTTGGCCGAACGGGTGCGGACCGCCTGCGTCGAGACGCTGGCGCGGCAGCAGCCGCCGGCGCTGCTCGGCAATTTCGGCGTCTCGCTGCTGTTCGCGCTCGCCCTCGCGCAGAGCTGGTCCGGCCCCTGGGTGAGCGTCTGGCTCGCCGCCGTCTGGATGACGACCGCGTTTCGCGGGCTGACCTGGTGGCGCTACCGGCGCGGCCTCGGCAGCGGCGCGGAGACCGCGCGCGCCGCCTGGCTGCTGACGCTCGGCTCGGCCGCCAGCGGCTTGCTGTGGGGGCTCGTCGGCGCTTTCTTCGCCCCGGTCGCGCCCGACCACTTGAGCTCGCTGGCGATCCTGGTTCTGGGCGGGATGACCGCCGGGGCGGCGGCGACGCTCGCCAGCTATTTTCCGGCCTTCGTCGCCTTTGCCGCCTTCACGCTGTTTCCCGCCATGCTCAGCCTGCTGGCATCCGGCCAGCTGATCGACAGCCTGCTCGGCCTGATGGTCGCGCTCTACTTCGCGCTGCTCGCGGCCTCGGCGCTTCATCTGAACCGCACGCTGCGGAGGAGTCTCGCGCTGCAGTTCGAGAAATCCGATCTCGCCGAGGTCCTGGTGCGCGAGCGGCTCAAGGCCGAAGCCGCCAGCATGGCGAAGTCGGCCTTCCTCGCGACGGTGACCCACGAGCTGCGCACGCCCTTGAATGCCATCATCGGCTTCGCCGAGATGATGCGCGATGGCGTAATGGGGCCGCTCGGCCATGCCAAGTATCAGCAGTACAGCGAGGACATCCATCGCAGCGGCGAGCATCTGCTCGCCCTGATCAACGATCTGCTAGACGCCTCGCGCGCCGAGCTGGGACGGCTCGAGGTCTATCCCCAGCCTCTCGATGCGCCGGTCATCGTCGAAGACTGCCTGCGCATGGTCGGCGGTCGCATGGCCGACCGTCGCCTCTCGCTGATCCAGGAGGTTCCCGACGAGATGCCGCCGCTGGTCGCCGACCGCCAGCGCCTGCGGCAGATCCTGCTCAATCTGCTCACCAATGCGATCAAGTTCACGCCCGAGGGCGGGCGCATCACCGTGCGCGCGCGGACGACCGACACGGTCTTCGAGATCGCGGTGGGCGACAACGGCATCGGCATGCGGCGGGAGGAGCTGCCCAAGGCGCTGGAGTTCTTCGGCCAGCTCGACGACGGCCTCGACCGTCGCCAGCAGGGCGCCGGGATCGGCCTTCCGCTCAGCAAGATCCTGATGGAGCGTCACGGCGGCCGGCTCGAGATCGCCTCCGCGCCCGGCGAGGGCACCACCGTCACGCTGCTCTTCCCGCGCCCGGCCGAAGGGGCCCAAAGGCTCGAGGTCGCCTAAGGCGCGCGGTTGCCTAAAGCGCGCGGTTGCCTAAAGCGCGCGGTTGCCGGGGCCGCGCCTGGCGGCTCCGTCCATGCGCCCCCTTGCCAAGCCGCGTCGGTTGTGGCTTCACGCTGCAGCCATGGAGCAGGCACCCAGCCAGACTGATCGCCTCTTGCCGCCGCTCGGCCGCCGGCTGCTGGTGGCGAGCCACAATCCCGGCAAGCTGAGCGAGATCGCGGCCCTGCTGCAGCCGCTCGGCTTCGCGACGGAAAGCGCGGCGGCGCTCGGCCTTCCGGAGCCGGAGGAGACCGGCGCCAGCTACGAGGAGAACGCGCGCCTCAAGGCGCTGGCCGGCGCGGCGGCAAGCGGGCTCCCGGCGCTCGCCGACGATTCCGGCCTTTCGGTCGCCGCATTGGGCGGCGCGCCCGGCATTCACTCGGCGCGCTGGGCCGAGGGACCGGGCGGGCGCGACTTCGGCCGCGCGATGAAGACGGTCGAGGACAAGCTCGAAGGCAGCGACGACCGCCGGGCCGAGTTCGTCTGCGTTCTTTGTCTCGCCTGGCCGGACGGTCCCGATCGTTGCTTCGAGGGCCGGGTCGGCGGAGCGCTGACCTGGCCGCCGCGCGGTACCGGCGGCTTCGGCTACGATCCGATCTTCGTGCCGGAGGGCTACGAGATCACCTTCGGCGAGATGGAGCCGGAGAAGAAGCACGCGATCAGCCACCGCGCGCGGGCCTTCGAGAGGTTCCGCGCCTTTCTCGCCAGGCTGCAGGCGGAGCAGGCGCAGTGAGCGCGACGCGCTTCGGGCTCTATCTTCATTGGCCGTTCTGCAAGGCCAAATGCCCCTATTGCGATTTCAACAGCCACGTCCGCGAGGCGATCGACGAGGCGCGCTGGCGAAACGCGCTTCTGAACGAGCTCGACCATTGGGCGGAGGCGACCCACGATCGCCGGCTCGACAGCATCTTCTTCGGCGGCGGCACACCCTCGCTGATGGCGCCCGAGACGGTCGCCGCCCTGATCGAGCGCGCGCGCCGGCATTGGCGCGCCGCCGCCGACATCGAGATCACGCTGGAAGCCAATCCCACGTCGGTCGAGGCCGGACGCTTCCGTGCGCTGGCCGCAGCCGGCG
>JBOHKJ010000236.1:0-2643 GCA_050728975.1 Kiloniellales bacterium
CGAACAGCACCAAGGGCATGTGCTTGCGGATCTTTCTCGTCTGAACCAGCGTCAGGATCTCGAACAGCTCGTCCAGTGTGCCGAAGCCGCCCGGCATGATGACCATCGCCTTGGCCAGGTAGGCGAACCAGTACTTGCGCATGAAGAAGTAGTGGAAGGCGAAGGCCAGCTCGCGGCTGATGTGCGGGTTCTCCATCTGCTCGAAGGGCAGCGAAATATTGAGCCCGACGTTGAGGCCCTTGGCCTCCGAGGCGCCGCGATTGGCCGCCTCCATGATTCCCGGGCCGCCGCCGGAGCACACGACGAAGCGTCGCTCCTTGTGGTCGAGCCCCTTCGACCACACGGTCAGGCGGTGGGCGAGCTCGCGGGTCGCCTCGTAGTACCTGGAGAGATCGAGGTGCATCTCGGCCTTTTTCAGATCGCCGCCCTCGGCGCGCGCCTGGGTCAGCGCCTGCTCGGCCGCCTCGCGCGACAGAATGCGCGCCGAGCCGAAGAAGACGATCGTGTCCTCGATCTTGTAGCGCTGAAAGCGGCTCAGCGGACCGAGATACTCCGCTAGGATGCGCAGCGGGCGGGCGCCGGCACTGTTCAGAAAGCCTTCGTCCCGATAGGCCTTGTGCGGCCCCGGCAGTTCGCTGTCCATGGTCCTCCTAGAGCACGATCCGAAGAGAATCACGCTCGACTCGTCGAAGTGGAGCGAGATTCGCGGATCGGTCCGATCTCGCTCCAGGCTCGCTCGTCGCTAAAGCTCGCCTCGGGACTCTAGGCGAAGGGCCGCCGGCGATAAAGCCGGCGCCCAAACGAGGTGTCTGCCCTCAGAACGAGCGGTTTGAAGCGTTGTGGAAAACGACCCCGCCAAGAATCTGCTCGACCTTCTCGCCCGCCTTGGTAAGCGGCAGCAACAGTCGCTCTACCCGCTCGTACTGGTCGAGCGGATTGGTAAGCGGACCCGCCGAATAGCGCGGCTCGGCATGTTCGATCACCTGCGAGAACTCGGCAACGATAGTGCCGATCGGCGACAAGGGCAGCAGGCGCAAGCGCTTGCCGGTCAGCTCCATTCCGCTCGCCTCCGTGACCATCGTGCCGGCCACGCGAAATATGAAATCTCCCGAGTCCGCAACCGCATCGACGAGAATGACGTAGGGGAGCAACATCGGAATCTCGATCGGGTCGACATCGGCACGGCGCGGATAGGGCCGCTGGCCGCGCTTGCCGTCCCAGTAGATAAACAGCTTTTGCAGGACCGGATGACTGAGATCCGATGCGTCCGATATCGCGCGCGATTCGTGCTCGCTGGAAGCCACGACCTGTTACCCCCTACCGGGCAACCGCCGACCGGCTCTACCGCGCGCCGTTCCGATCTCGAGCGACGCGGATGGCGACCAGCGTGTTCCCCCCTGCCCCGGCCTGCAGGCGTTCACATGATTGGTACACAAACACCTTGCAGAGGAAGCTAAGCCACAAAACCGGCAGGAGAATCAAGCGAAAGCCGCTCCAGGCAGGAAAAAGCCCGTCGTTTCGCGTCCTTTCAGTGTCGGCAGGTTCCCGGCCGGCATAGGCCGCCGAACAGGCTGCGCGGCCGGCGCCATCCGACTCGGGCGAAGCTAGCGGCAGAGAATCACATTGACGTATGCAGCAACTGCCGCGCGCCCGCGGCGTAGTCAGTCAAGCAACCATCACGCCGAGCGGGCGAGCGGCTGCTGGCGATAGATGGCGCCGAAGGGATTGGCGAGGAGGCACGGCAACGCAATCTCTTCCTGGCGGACGAAGCCGCGTTGCGGCAACGCGCCTTCCATCAGCAGATCGAGCACGGCACAGAGGCCGGCGGCCGTGGTGAGCTGAATGGCGCTGTAGGTGCGGCCGTTGAAGCTGCCGCTGTAGACCTTGTTTGCATAGGTCTCCTGCACCAGCCGTCCCTTCTTCTTCCCGCTCACGGTGACGAAGATCACCACGACGTCCTGCTGCGTGGTCGGCACCGCGTTCTCCAGGATGTCCTTCAGCACCTCGCGCCGCTCGCGCAGGCGCAAATCGTTCAAGAGCGCCTTCATGATGGCGCAGTGGCCCGGATAGCGAATGGTGCGATAGTTCAGCGTGCGCACCTTGCCGGCCAGGGTCTCGCAAAGCGTGCCCAGTCCGCCGGACGTGTTGAAGGCCTCATACTTGATGCCGTCGAGCGAGAATTCCTCGAGCTCTTCCAGCGCGGGCACTTCGCGCAGCTCGCCGTTGACGATCGCCTCGCAGGGCTCGCAGTACTCGTTGATGACGCCGTCGGTCGACCAAGTGAGATTGTAGTTGAGGGCGTTCGAGGGATACTGCGGCAGCGCGCCGACGCGCAGGCGCAGGCTGTCGAGCGTCTCGAAACGCCTGGCGAGGTCATAGGCGACGATCGAGATGAAACCGGGCGCAAGACCGCACTGCGGGATGAAGGCGGTTTCGGCCCCGACGGCGAGCTCCCTCACCGTGCGCGTGGTCGCGACATCCTCGGTCAGATCGAGATAGTTGACGTTCGCGGCGCGCGCGGCCCGCGCGATGCCGGAGGTCAGATGAAAGGGCGCGGCGCTCAGCACCGCGGCCTTGCCGCCGAGCACTTTGGCCAGCGCCGTCTCGTCGGCGATGTCGAGCACCTGCGCCGTCGCGCCGCAC
>JBOHKJ010000237.1:0-1679 GCA_050728975.1 Kiloniellales bacterium
GCTGGCGGGCCTCGGCGCGCTGCTGCAGAACGCGCTGCAGTTCGCCCACAGTCGCGTCGAGGTGAGCCTGTCCTGGGACGCGCGCAGCGTGGCGATCGCGATTCGCGACGACGGGCCGGGCTTCGACCCGCCGATCCTGGGGCGCCTCGGCGAGCCCTATCTGCCGCCCGGCGCCGGACGGGAGGGCGGCGGCCTGCATCTCGGGCTCGGCATCTTCATCGCCAAGGCGCTGCTGGAGCGCGGCGGGGCGGTGCTGGCCTTCTCCAATCGGGACGCCGGCGGCGCCGAGGTTGCGATCTCCTGGCCGCGCGCCGCGCTCCTCGAGCCGCCGCCGGACAAGTAGGTAACCGGGACATGACGGCCCAGGCACAGGACAAGCCAGCGATCGCCGCCCCGCGGAGCGCGCGTCCGACCCTCCTGGTCGACGACGACCGGCGGTTCTGCGACCGCCTCGCCCACGCGCTCGCCGAGCGCGGCTTTTCCGTCGTCACCGCCTATGATCTCGCCCAGGCCCGCAGCGCGCTCGCCGAGCGTCTGCCGGACTATGCGGTGATCGATCTTCGGCTCGGCCAGGAAAGCGGCCTCGACCTAGTGCAGGCCTTGAAGGAGCGTGCGCCGAGCGCGCGCGTCGTGGTGCTGACCGGCTATGGCAATATCGCCAGTGCCGTGGCGGCGGTGAAGATCGGCGCCGTCGACTATCTCGCCAAGCCCGCCGATGCCGACCAGATCGCCGCTGCGCTGCTGGCGGGTAAGACCGCGCCGCTGCCCCCGCCGCCGTCCCTGCCGATGAGTGCCGAGCGCGCGCGCTGGGAGCACATCCAGCGGGTCTTCGAGCTTTGCGGACGCAACGTCTCGGAAACCGCGCGCCGCCTCAGAATGCACCGCCGCACCCTGCAACGCATCCTCGGCAAGAACCCGCCGCGCGAGTAGGCGAGTTGAACCCCGCTCTACCCCCACCCCGCCTCGCGCTGGCTGGCGCGGTGGCGCTGCATCGCCCTGCTCAGCGTGGCGATGAACTCGTTCGAGGTGGTCTTCTGCCGGAGCAGGCGGTCGAGGTGATAGCCCTGGTAGATGTTGATGCCGAGCTTGCGCCCGGTGACGAGCGCGTCGGGCGAATCGCAGCGCGTCATGATGATGCGGGCGGGGTCGTTGAGCTTGACCGCGCGGCTGAGGTGCTCGCCGCCGCTGCCCGCGAGCTGGTCGGCCAGCTCCGGCGACCACTGCAGCTTGACGAAGTCGAAGCCGAGCCGGGCACGGTCGGCGAACGGCAGCGAATGGTGCGTGGTGCCGTCGAGGCAGAGCCGGTAGCCGCGCTCGCGCAGGAACTCGCGGGCGAAGAGGAAGCCGCCCATGTCGGCCAGCAGGTCGATCAGCTGCACCTCGATCACGATGGTGCGGCGCGCATCCGCGTTGAGCGCGCGGTCGAAGGCGAGGAAGTCCGGCGACAGCAGTGTTGCGATGTTGAAGTTGAGGCTGAAGGCCTTCTTCAGCGTGGAGTCGTCGTTCTTGGTGAGCCCGGCGATCATGCGCCGGTCGAGGTGGCGCGTCAGGTCCTGGAACAGCCAGGGATTGCCGTGGATGTCGCAGTCCGGAAGCAGCACCGTCTGCAGCAGGTGGATCGAGGTGTAGATCTCGTGGAAGATCGGCTGCGGCTTGGCATCCTGGGCCACCGCGCAGAC
>JBOHKJ010000238.1:0-5172 GCA_050728975.1 Kiloniellales bacterium
CGGCCGCCCTGGTTCGTTTTGGGTTTGGCAGGCCCGTCGACAGCCTGTTCCATGAACGCAAAACCCCGGGGGAGGAAACGATGCCGGACGACGCGAGGGGAAACCCGCCGACTCTGTTCGAGCTCTATGCCAAGGACGCCGAGGAAGCCGACCGCAGGATTTTCGGCCGCGTGCCCTTTCCGGACCGCAGAGGATTCCTGAAGGGAGCCGGGCTCGCCACCATGGGCGCGCTGCTCGGCAGCGCGATCCCATTCCACCGCAACATGCCGTCGGGCTTCATTCCCGAGGCGCTCGCCCAAAGCGGCATGATCAAGGGCAAGGACGGCCTGGCCGTCTTCAACGACCGTCCGCTCAATGCCGAGACGCCGGCCCATCTGCTCGACGACGCGGTCACGCCGACGTCGCGCCACTTCATCCGCAACAACGGCACGGCGCCGGAGAACGTCTCGCCCGACGGCTGGACGATGAAGATCGACGGCGAAGTCGACAAGCCGGCGGAGCTGTCGATCGACCAGCTACGCTCGCAGTTCGAGGTGGTGACAGAGCAGCTTGTTATCGAGTGCGGGGGCAACGGGCGGGGCTTCTTCGACCCGCCGGCCTCGGGCAACCAATGGACTTACGGCGCGGTCGGCTGCTCGAACTGGACCGGGGTCAGGCTGGCCGACGTGCTGAAGGCGGCCGGCGTCAAGAGCAGCGCGGTCTATACCGGCCACTATGGCGCCGACACCCATCTCTCCGGCGACCCCAAGAAGATTCCGATCTCGCGCGGAGTGCCGATCGACAAGGCGATGAATCCGCACAACCTGATCGCCTTCGCCCAGAACGGCGAAGCCATGCACCCGGAGAACGGCGCGCCGCTGCGCCTGGTGATTCCGGGCTGGCCCGGTTCCTGCTCGCAGAAGTGGCTGACCGGAATCAGCATCCGCGACAAGGTGCACGACGGCCCGAAGATGGGCGGCACCTCCTATCGCATTCCCAACCGCCCGGTGGCGCCCGGCGAGGAGGTCGAAGAGAAGGATTTCGTCATCATCGAGTCCATGCCGGTGAAGTCGTTGATCACGTCGCCCGCGACCGGGCTGGAGAGCGCGCCGCGCGCTCTCGAGGTGCGCGGTCACGCCTGGGCCGGCGACGACACCGTGGCGAGAGTCGACCTCTCGATCGACTTCGGCGCCACCTGGATCGAGACGGAGCTGGACGCACCGGTCAATCCCTACGCCTGGCAGAACTGGCGCACCCAGGTCAGCTTTCCGCAGCAGGGCTACTACGAGATCTGGGCCCGGGCGACCAGCGACAAGGACGTCAGCCAGCCATTCGCCGTGGCCTGGAACCCGAAGGGCTACATCAACAACGCCATGCACCGGATTTCGCTGCGAGTTGCGTAAGGCACCGACGCTGGCTTGCGGGCCGGCCGGTCCAAGGGTTCGGACCGGCCGGTTTCGTTGCCTGCAAACGCTCTCCCGTCTCCAGAGCATGATCCCAAGAAAGTGACGATTGTGCCGAATGCGACCCTGAAAGCGCCGCGCAAAACGGCTTGGCTTGCGCTCTGCGGCGCGCTGGCCCTGCTGGCGGCGCTCTTTTCCATGACCGCGGAGCCGGCCCTGGCGCAGGAGGACGGCTACGAGCTGCTGCCGGACGATGAAGGCAAGGATCTGGTGTTCGCGGTCTGCTCAGGCTGCCATTCGATCCGCCTGGTGGTGCAGCAGGGGCTATCCCGCAAGCGCTGGGACAAACTTCTCGACTGGATGGTCGAGGATCAAGGCATGGCCGAACTCGATCCGGAAAGCCGGCAGCAGGTGCTCGACTACCTCGACGAGAATCTCAATACCGACCACCGGCCGCCGCCGCCGATGGGACAGGCGAGGAACTAGGGCGGCCGTGCAGCACTGCTACGGCTTCTCGACGGCGCAGCCGGCTTCGGCCCAGTCCTTGAAGGCGCCGAGGTTGCGCACGTCCTTGTAGACGATCTGAGGCGGCAGGTCGCTATCCGGTTGGGAATAAACGTCTCGCCCATTAACTCGCCCGTGCCGTCCTCGACATATCGCCCGTGATGGCGACGGCGGCGTCAGTCCGGCAAGCCCTGAACGCAGCGGGCGTAGCCGTCGGGCGTGAAGTCGTCGCCGTGGATCTTGAAGCAGAACTTCTCCCACGGCGTGAGGTCTGCGGAGCCGCCGGGGGTATGGGTCGTGGCCAGTCCGCCGGCCACCGGCGGCCGGGGCGGAGATTGCGGCTGGGCGAGCAGCCGGACCGAAGGCTGCGCCGGGGCCAGCTTCATCTTTTCAGGGACGCGCGGCTGGCGCTCGCCGGCCTCGGCGTCGCCGAGCGGGTGCGCGGCGAGGAACAGGCCGAAAGCCAACGCCGGAATGGCGCTCTGGCCGAGAAGGACAAGTGTGCGGCGGGTCACGGCTCTCTCCACGGTCTCGGGTTCCGATCGGCCCGCGTCGGCCGAAGCCGGAGCGGGCGCTCGACCCGTCAGTCGTGAAGAGGGCGGCGAAGGTTCATTGGACCTAACCGGCTCATGAATCTTCATGCTTTCGAAGCGATGACCTTCGAACCCGGTTTGAAACGCGTTCCAACGGGCCGCCGCGCGAAGGACGATTGCAGCGTTCGGTCTCGGTGACGGTCGGAAAGGCTATATCACCTCGCTCTGCTTCAACGCGTCGATCTCCGCCTTCGAAACCCCCAGCAGCTCCCCGAGCACCTCGTCGGTGTGCTGGCCGACGCGCGGCGGCGGGCGGCGGTAGTCGACCGGCGTCTCGGACAGCTTGATCGGATTGGCGACGAGGCGCAGCGCGCCGTCCTTGGCGTCCTCGAACGGCAGCGTCATCTGCATGCCGCGGTGCTCGATCTGCGGATCGGCGAAGACCTGGCCGATGTCGTTGACCGGACCGGTCGGCACGCCGAGCGCCGAGAGGCCGTCGACCCACTCCCTGGTCGCCTTCTTGCGCGTCAGCTCCGGCAGCAGGCCATAGAGCGCCGCGCGGTTGGCGACGCGCGCGGCGTTGGTGACGAAGAGCGGATCGCGCCCCAGCTCGGGACGCCCGGCGAAGTCGCAGAAGCGCTGGAACTGGCGGTCGTTGCCGACCGCGAGTATGAAGTGGCCGTCGGCGGTCGGCAGCACCTTGTAGGGCACGATGTTGGGATGCTCGTTGCCGAGCCGCTGGGGCACCTTGCCGGTGGTGAGGAAGTTCATGCCCTCGTTCACCAGCCAGGCGACCTGGCTGTCGAGCAGCGCCATGTCGATGTGCTGGCCCTTGCCGGTTGCGTCGCGATGGCGCAGCGCGGCGAGGATCGCCGCCACGCCGTACATGCCGCACATGATGTCGGCGATGCCGACACCGACCTTCATCGGCTCGCCGTCGGGCGCACCGGTGATCGACATCAGGCCGCCCATGCCCTGGGCCAGAAAATCGTAGCCGGCGAAGGGCGCATAAGGGCCGGTCTGGCCGAAGCCGGTAATCGAGCAGTAGACGAGACGCGGGTGCTCGCCCTTCAGCTGATCGTAGGCGAGGCCGTAGCGAGCGAGGTTGCCGACCTTGAAGTTCTCCACCAGCACGTCGCACTGGCCGATGAGGCGCCGTGCCAGCGCCTGGCCCTCGGGTTTCGCTATGTCGAGAGTGAGCGAGCGCTTGTTGCGATTGGCGCACATGAAATAGGCCGAGAGCTCCTTGTCGGGACCGTCCTTTCCTTCGAGGTAGGGTGGGCCCCAGCGCCGCGTGTCGTCGCCCTCGCCGGGCCGCTCGATCTTGATGACGTCGGCGCCGAGATCGCCCAGAAGCTGGGTGGCGGTCGGCCCGGCCAGGATGCGGGTCAGGTCGAAGATGCGGAGCCCGGCGAGCGGCGCGGTCATGAAGGGTCCTTTGCGAGAGCGGGAACCGTCAAGGGTTGTGGCGAGCGCGCCGCCGGCCGTCAAGCCAGCAGCGCCAGCGCCAGCGGCAGGGTGATCACGGCTAGACCGGTCTGGACGGTGAGGATGCCCGCCATCAGCTTGGCGTCGCCGCCGAGCTGGCGCGCCAGGATGTAGGACGAGGTCGCGGTTGGGGTCGCGTTGTAGAGCAGGGCGACGAAGCGCGCGACGCCCTCGACGTCGAACAGGTCGCAGAGCAGCGCGGTGGCGAGCGGCAGCAGGACCAGCTTGAGCGCGCAGGCGAGCGCGATGGTCTTGCGTCCGGCGCGCGCGGCGGCGAAGTCGAGGCCGGCGCCGACCGCCAGCAGCCCCATCGGCAAGGCGGCGCGGCCGAGAATCTCCAGCAGCGGCTCGACGATCGGCGGCAGGCCGAGGCCGCTGGCGTTCAGGAGGATGCCGGCGAGAACCGCCAGGATCAGCGGATTGGTGACGATGGCCTCGAGCGTGCCGACCAGCGTCGGCCGCGCGCCGGCGCCGTAGCGGGCGAGCGCGCCGACCGACAGCAGATTGACGATCGGCACGATGATGGCGATCGCCAGCGCCGCCGCGGCGACACCGGCCGGGCCATGGACACCGAAGGCGACTGCGAGGCCGATGTAACTGTTCATTCGGATCGCACCCTGCAGCAGCGAGGTGAAGGCGGGGCCATCGCCGCCGCTGCGGGCATGAGCCAGGAACAGGACCGCGCTCAGCGCCAGGATAGAGATCACCAGCACGGCCGCCATGCGCAGGATCGCGAATTGCGAGAGATCCGCGCCGGCGAGCGTGACGACGAGCAGCGCGGGAAAGAGAACGAAGTAGGTGAGGCGCTCGGCCGGCTCCCAGAAGGCGGCGGCGACCCAGCCGCGCACGCGGATCGCGTAGCCGAGAAAGATCAACAGGAAGACCGGCAGGACGGCGGCGAGCACGCTGGACATGGGCGGCTCAGCGCTTGCGCTGGGCGGCCAGCGCGTCGAGCGCGCCCTGCAGGATGTAGGCGGCGGCGGCCCGGTCGACGATCTTGGCGCGCTTGGCGCGCGAGAGGTCGGCCTCCTCGATCAGGAAGCGCTCGACGGCGGCGGTCGAGAGCCGCTCGTCCCACAGCGCGACCGGCAGGTCGAGCTTGGCGATCTCGTCCAGGTTGGCGGCGAACTGGCGCACCGACTGGCAGCGCGGCCCCTCGCTGCCGTCCATGTTGACCGGCAGGCCGATCACCACCGCTGCCACCTCCTCGGCGGCGAAGAGCTTCAGCAACTCCCGCGCGTCGAGCGTGAACTTGCGCCGCATCA
>JBOHKJ010000239.1:0-4269 GCA_050728975.1 Kiloniellales bacterium
CAGTCCTGCCGCCCCTTGGCCACTCGACACCCCCCGCTTCGCCTCACCGTCTTTTGCGATGCAGCAAAAAACGGCGCCTTTTCGCCTGCCGGCGACTCTTCGGTCAATCGCGAGACCGTGAAATCGCGCGCCCGCTAGTCTGTCATATTGTTGTCATATATCATGCGGCACGGCTGTAAGAATCGCCGAACAACCTGCCGCAGGCGAACGGCAATCTCATTGGAGTAACAGGGATGAGCAAGAGGACAGGTGATCTTTCTAGTTTGAAGACGCAGCGGGCCGCGCGCGCATTCACGCGCCGCACCTTGCTGAAGACCGCGGCCGCCACCGGCGCGCTCGCGGCCGTGGGGCCGTTCGTGGTCAGCCGGCGCGCGCTCTCGTCGTCGGGCACCGTCAAGGTCTTTTCCTGGGCGGGCTACTTCTCCGACAGCATGATCGCCGATTTCGAGAAGAAAACCGGAATCACCGCAGAGCGTGTCGAGTTCGGCAGCAACGAAGAGCAGATGAACACGGTCAAGGCCAATCAGGCGAAGGGCTTCGACCTCATCATGCCGACCATCGACCGGGTGCCGCAGTACGTGAACGAAGGCCTGCTGAAGCCGCTCGACGACAGCAAGATCGATTTCGCCGCGGTGATCGACGGCAACCTGCGCGGCTCCGACGAGGGCGGCGGCACGGTCGACGGCAAGCGCTACGTCGCGCCGACCGACTGGGGCACCGAGGCCCTCAGCTTCAACAAGGACGAGGCGCCGCTCGAGTACGGCACGGCTAGCTACGGCGACCTCTGGCGTCCCGAGTTCGCCGGCAAGGTCACTTGCCGGGGCCATTCGGGGCTGGTCGGCATCGGCCTCTATCTGCAGGACGCCGGCAAGCTGCCGCACTCCATGCGCGAGGCCTTCGCCGACGAGAAGATGATGGTCGCCAACTACGACATCATCCTTGCCGAGGCGATCGAGAACAAGAAGTCGATCGCCCAGTTCTGGGGCAACGAAAACGAGGCCCAGGGTGCATTCCGCACCAACGGCTGCGTGATCGGCCAGACCTGGGATTCGACTGGCGCGCGGCTGTGGGACGAGGGCCTGCCGATTCGCTACATCGCGCCCAAGGAGGGCGCGCTGGCCTGGATCGAAGGCTTCGGCATGCTGTCCGGCGCCGAGAACATCGAACAGGCCGAGGCCTTCATCAACTGGTACTACACGCCGGAGGTGGGCGCGCAGTACGCCAACGAGACCAAGATCAACTCGACGGTGAAGGGCGCCGACCGGTTCCTGAACGACTTCAACAAGCAGTTCTTCGCCGCCGCCTATCCCGGCGACGCGCTGGACAAGCTCTGGTCCTGGCCGATCCAGGAAGCCTGGTTCATCTCCAAGCGTAACGAGTACGCCGAGAAGTTCCTGGCCGCCTGAAGCGTCGATAAGGTCCGTTGCGGGATCGGGGTCTCCGGACCCCGGTCCCGCCGGGCCGTCCGCCATCGGAGTTGGCCCGGGGGAGGGGGACCGTGAGCGAGGCCGTCGAGCTCGACTCCGTCGTGATGCGCTTCGGCGACTTCACGGCGGTCCAGAAGACCGACCTCGAGATCGAGGCTGGAGAGTTCTTCTCCTTCCTTGGCCCTTCGGGCTGCGGCAAGACCACGCTGCTGCGCCTCATCGCCGGCTTTATCGAGCCGACCGCGGGGCGCGTCCTGATCGGCGGCCAGGACATGCGCGGCATCGGCCCCAACAAGCGGCCGACCGCGATGATCTTCCAGAACCTGGCGCTCTTTCCGCTGATGAGCGTCGCCGAGAACATCGCCTTCGGGCTCGAGGCGCGCGGCGTCGACAAGGAGCGGCGGCGCAAGCGGGCCCACGAGCTCCTCGAGCTGATCGCGCTGCCGAACGCCGGCGACAAGAAGATCGCCGATCTCTCCGGCGGCCAGAAGCAGCGCGTCGCCATCGCCCGCGCGCTCGCGGTCGAGCCGGCGGTGCTGCTGCTCGACGAGCCGCTCTCCGCCCTCGATCTGAAGCTGCGCCAGCACATGCGCCACGAGTTGCGCGCGCTGCAGAAGCGCACCGCCGTCACCTTCATCTACATCACCCACGACCAGGGCGAGGCCTTGACCATGTCCGACCGGGTCGCCGTCATGTCCGCCGGGCGGATCGAGCAGGTCGGCATGCCGGAGGAGATCTATGCCGCGCCGGCGACCCCCTTCGTCGCCGGCTTCGTCGGCGAGACCAACCGTTTTTCGGGCAGCGTGACCGCGGTGGCGAACGGCGAGATCGAGATCGAAACGCCCTTCGGCCGCCTGCGCGGACAGGCGCGCGGCGCGCTCTCTCCGGGCGAGCGCGCCACGCTCTTCGTGCGCCCGGAGCGCCTCGCGCTCGGCGGCAACGGCAGCAACACGCTGGAGGCTTCGGTCAAGGAGCGCAACTTCGAGGGCGCCTTCGTCTTCCTGGTGGCGGAGAAGGCGGGCCAGCAGGTGATCGTCCAGATGCTGAACGGCAGCGAGGCTCGCGCGCCCGGCCAGGGCGAGGCGGTGACGCTCCATTTCGCGCCGCGCGACGCCATCGTGCTGGCGGGCTAGCCCTCCCCATGTCGGTGCTGCTGCAGCGCTACGGTCTGGCTCTGACGATCGGCATCGTCGGCATCACGCTCTTCTGGATCGTGGTGCTGGTGGCGCTGCCGCAGTTCAACATGATCGAGTTCTCGTTCCGTCCCAACCTGCCGCTGCCGGAGCGCGGCGGACCGGACGACGTCCTCACCTGGCAGAATTACACGACGCTGGCCGGCAACGCGATTCACCGCGCGATCTTTTTCAAGACCATCTGGGCGAGCGCGCTGGTCACCTTCCTGACCTTCCTGGTCTGCTACCCGATCGCCTACTACCTGGCGCAAGTGGCGCGCGGGCCGCAGGCCGCCTGGCTGGTGCTTCTGCTGGTGATCCCCTTTTGGATCAACGAGATCCTGCGCACCTTCGCCTGGTGGATCATCCTCGCCTACAACGGGCCGCTCAATCAGGCGCTGGTGGCGCTGGGCCTGATCGAGGAGCCGATCCGCTATCTATCCGGCAACAGCGGCGTCATCATCGGCATGGTCTACGCCTACATCCTCTTCATGGTGTTTCCGCTCTACAACGCCATGGAGTCGCTCGACCGCAATCAGATCGAGGCGGCGCGCGACCTCGGCGCGCCGCTGTGGCGCATCCACTGGCGGGTGGTGATCCCGCACGCCAAGCCGGGCATCGCGACCGGCTGCATCATGACCTTCATGCTGGCGGCCGGCTCCTACGCGGTGCCGCAGCTCCTGGGCTCGCCCGGCAGCCGCTGGTTCACCGAGATCATCTACAACTGGTTCTTCGAGGGCGGGAACTGGAACCAGGGCGCGGCTTACGCCTTCGTCCTGCTGATCCTCTGCATCGTCTTCATCTTCGTAGCGATGCGCGCCTTCCGTGTCGGCCTGGGAGACATCGCGAAATGAGCTCCTCGCGCTTTGCCGATCTTTTCACCAAGGCCTACCTCGGCGTCTTCTTCGCCTATCTCTTCCTGCCGCTGGCGATCATGGGTGCGGCCACCTTCAACTCCAGCCGCTTCCCGACCGTGACACCTTGGCAGGAGACGACGCTCAAGTGGTTCGTGGCGCTCGCCAACGACGGCCAGATGTGGGACGCGCTCTGGACCTCGTTCCTGGTCGGCTTCGGCGTGGTGCTGCTGGCGGTGCCGATCGGCGTCGCCGCCGCGCTGTTCCTCTCCGACCTGCAGTCCCGCGCCAAGACCTTGATCTATGGCGTGATGGTCTCGCCGCTGTTGACGCCGGGCGTGATTATCGGCATCTCGACGCTGATCTTCTGGCGGCCCTACGGCGTCACCGGCGGCCTGCTGCTCATGATCTTCGCCCAGAGCTCCTTCATCGCCGCCTATGCGATGCTGATGGTGATGGCGCGCATGCAGCGCTTCGACCGCACATTGGAGGAGGCGGCGCTCGATCTCGGCGCCACGCATCTCCAGACCTTCCGCCGGGTGACCCTGCCGTTCCTCAAGCCGGCGATCCTGGCGAGCTGCCTCATCGCCTTCCTGCAGTCCTTCGAGAACTACAACACGACGATCTTCGTGCGCGGCCTCGACACCACGCTGACGGTCTACATCGCTTCCAAGGTGCGCACCGGCGTCACGCCGGCGGTGAACGCGCTGGGCCTGATCCTGATCGGAATCACCATTGCGGCGGCTATCTTCTACGAGGTCCGGCGCCGCAGCGAGCAGGCGGCCGCCGCCGCCGCCGCCCGGCGCGCCCGCGAGG
>JBOHKJ010000240.1:0-2241 GCA_050728975.1 Kiloniellales bacterium
GCATGTCGGCGAGGCTTACCACCATGTGCGGCCCTCGCAGCTCCGCTCTAGGGGAACAGGGCGGGCTGGTCGAGCCCGGCGGTCTCCTGCAGGCCCAGCATCAGGTTCATGTTCTGCAGCGCCTGGCCGGACGCGCCCTTGACGAGGTTGTCGGCAGCACTCAGCAGGATCGCCCGATCCGGGGTCCTGCCCGGATGCACCGCCATCAGGCAGGCATTGGTGCTGCGCACGTGCCGGGTCGCCGGCAGGCTCTTGAACGGCAGCACCCGCGCGAACGGCTCGCCCTCGTAGCTGCGCTCGAGCTCCGCCTGCAGGTCCAGCACGGCGGCGCCCGCGACCAGCCGGACGTAGATCGTGGCCAGGATGCCGCGATTCATCGGCACCAGATGCGGCGTGAAGTTCACCGTCACCGAATGGCCGGCAGCCCGGCTCAGACCCTGCTCGATCTCCGGAGCGTGGCGATGGCCGGCCATACCGTAGGCGTGGATGCCTTCGCTCACCTCGGCGAAGAGATTGGCCTCCTTCTCCGCGCGACCGGCGCCGGAGACACCCGATTTGGCGTCGATGATGATGTCGTCTACCTCGATCAGGCGCTCTTCGATCAAAGGCACCAGCGGCAGTTGCGCTGAGGTCGGATAGCAGCCGGGGTTGGCGACTAGGCGCGCGCTCTTCACCGCCTCGCGCGTGAGCTCTGTCAGGCCGTAAACTGCGTCCTTCTGCAAGTCCGGCGCTCGATGCTGATGGCCATACCACTCGGCATAGGTGGCGGTGTTGGCAAGCCGGAAGTCGGCGGAAAGATCCACGACTTTCAGGCTCCGCGGTAGCGCTGCGATCACCTCCTGGGTGGTGCCGTGCGGAAGCGCACAGAACACCAGGTCGAGGTCCGACCAATCGGCCTCCTCGACCTTCTTGAGCCGCGGCAGCGCGAGGCCGCCCAGATGGGGGAAGACCTCGCCGATGTCCTTGCCTGCCGCGCGGTCGCCGGTCAGCAGGCGGATATCCGCCGCCGGATGCTCGGCCAACAGGCGCAGCAACTCGGCCCCGGTATAGCCCGATGCGCCGAGGATCCCGACCCGGACCCGGTTGGTTGTCGTGTCCATGCTCCGCTCCGCTGGCTGCCTTCCTGCCCGATCCGCCGATCGGTGGGCGTCGGTGGTTAATTAGAGGCGAATACCAGCGCAAACAATAGCGAGAATGCGGCCGAGCTTAAACCGGTCGCCGCGTTCTTCGTCGCCGCCGGCAAGACGCTGCTGTTCGCTCTCATGGTGCCGGTCTGCTTCGCCCGGAACCTGCTCAAGCGTTCCTTCGGCTGTAGCGAGGAGTGATGTAACAGCCGTTCGCAACGAAAAAGGGCCGCACCGGACGGTACGGCCCTTTCGCTTTCCGCTCGAGCGCGATTAGCGCTTCGAGAACTGGAACGACCGGCGGGCCTTGGCGCGGCCGTACTTCTTGCGCTCGACCACACGCGAGTCGCGGGTCAGGAACCCGCCCTGCTTCAGCACCGGGCGCAATTCCGGCTCATAGAGCGTGAGGGCCTTGGAGATGCCGTGGCGCACCGCGCCGGCCTGGCCCGAAAGCCCTCCGCCGACCACTGTGCAGACAACGTCGAACTGATTGGTGCGTCGCGCCGCCTCGAAAGGCTGGCTGATCAGCATCCGCAGCACTGGCCGCGCAAAGTAGCGCTCCTGCTCGCGGCCGTTGACGGTCACCCGTCCGCTGCCCGGCTTGATCCAGACCCGAGCGACCGCGTTCTTGCGCTTGCCGGTGGCGTAGGAGCGGCCCTGGGCGTCGCGCTTTGGCTCTGGCAGCGCGGCGGTTTCCGTCGCACCGGCCGGCGCGAGCTCGCTCAAATCCTTCAGCGTGCGTTCCTGCTCGGCCATGGGCTCAAGCGCTCCTCTTGTTCTTCGGGTTGCGCGCGGCAAGGTCGAGGGTGACCGGCTGCTGCGCCTCATGCGGATGATTGGGGCCGGCGTAAACCTTTAGGTTGGTCATCTGCTTGCGGCCCAGCGGCCCGCGGTTGATCATTCGCTCGACTGCTTTGATCACCACCCGCTCGGGATGGCGCCCGTCGAGGATCTGCCCCGCGGTGCGGTCCTTGATGCCGCCCGGATAGCCGGTGTGCCAATAGTAGACCTTATCGGCCCGCTTGCGGCCTGTGAGGCGCACCTTCTCGGCGTTGACCACGATCACGTTGTCGCCGCAATCCATGTGCGGGGTGTAGGTGGCCTTGTGCTTGCCGCG
>JBOHKJ010000241.1:0-2741 GCA_050728975.1 Kiloniellales bacterium
GGCGCAGCGCGTACGGCTACGACCAGCGGCTCGAGGCGTTCGGCGCGAAGGGCATGCTCCAGGCCGGCAATCAGCGCCCGACCACGATCTCGTTCTGGGGCGCTGCCGCCACCGAGGCGCGCGATCCTGTCCTCAACTTCTTCATCGAGCGCTACACGCCGGCCTACCTCGCCGAGATCGACCACTTCGTCGACTGCGTCGAGGGAGGCGTCGCACCGCTTGCCGGCTACCGCGACGGCCGCGAGGCGCTGCGCCTCGCCGATGCCGCGCTCGAGAGCATGGCCACCGGCCAGACGGTCCGGCTCGACTAGTAGACGAGAGGGACGACCGAGAAGTTGTGGCCACCATTCTATCTGGAGCACGCGACGCAGGACGGCCCCACTCGGCCGCGGCGGCCAACAGCGGGTCATCTCTCAGCGCCTCGAGCCCGCGGTGGTCAAGGACCGCGCCGACGGAGCTGAGACCGTGACAGTCAGGCGCAACGCGATTCTGGCGTGCTCAACAAGCCCGAAGCGCTCATCCTTACGATCGTGGAGGTGTCAAATGGGTTTGCGAGTGAGCCGCGCTACATCCGAGGACCGTTCCAGCGCGAGCCTGACTTTGGGGCTATGTGCGTGACGTATGAGTTGGGTGAGCTTCTGGGGCGCGGCGAGGCGCCGCAATGAGGAGAGAGGAGCTTGCTGAGTTGCACTACATCACACCCATTGAGAACCTCTCTTCGATGCTGCAACGCGGAATTCTCTCGAATCGCCGCGCGCGACCCTTGAGGCCGCAATCCATAGCCAAACTGGAGGTTCAGACCCTCCGCGCGCGGGTGCGAATCCCGGGTGGCCGCGCCCTGCACGAATACGCCAACCTTTACATTTGCGCGCGCAACCCGATGATGTTCAAGCGGGCCGCACTGCATGAGGAGACGTGCGTGCTGCGGGTTTCGACAGACGTGCTGGACCTGCCGGACGTGGTCATCACTGACCAGAACGCGGCCAGCGGGTACTGTCGGTTCATGCCTTCCCCCAGTGGGCTCGCAATCGTGGATCGACAGATGGCGTTTGCGGATGATTGGCGGCATCCGGGGAATCCGGCGGCCTACTACCGGCACCGCTCGGTAAAATGCGCGGAGGTGCTGGTGCCCGACGCCGTGCCTCCACATTACATAGTTGGCGCATATGCTTCGGGTGCGCGGCCCGAGAGGCTGTTAACCGAATGCGCGCCCAAGCTGCCTGTTGTCATTAATGCTCACATTTTCTTCCGATAGGCGCCCAGGATGATTACGATCGAAATCGGCAATCTGTTCGAATCCCAGGCCCAGACCCTCGTCAATACAGTCAATTGTGTCGGCGTGATGGGCAAGGGGATCGCTTTGGAGTTCAAGAAGCGATTTCCGGCCATGTTCAAGAACTACGAGCGGCGATGTGCGGCAGGCGAGGTGAGACTCGGACGTCCATACCTTTACAAAGACCTAGTCGGAAAATGGATCCTGAACTTTCCGACCAAAGACCATTGGCGTTCGGTTGCTCAGCTCCGCGATATCATCGACGGGTTGGAATATCTTAAGAAGCATTATCGGGATTGGGATGTTCGATCGCTCGCCATACCGCCGCTTGGTTGCGGACAGGGTCAGCTCGAATGGCGCGTAGTCGGGCCGACGCTCTATCGTTATCTGAGCCAACTCGACATTCCCGTGGAACTCTATGCGCCGGATGGAACACCGGAGCAGCAGCTCACGCGCGAATTCCTTTCACAGGCAACGACCGAGACGCTTGTGGGCGCGAACACGCTGCGCGGTTCCAAGATCAACCCGGCATGGGTTGCGTTGGTCGAGATACTGGCGCGCGTCACCCGCGAGCGGTACCACTGGCCGGTGGGCCGCACGACGTTTCAGAAGATCGCTTACTTCGCAACGGCGGCTGGCCTTCCGACGGGGCTCCATTACGAAAGAGGTAGCTTTGGACCCTTCGCCTCGGGCCTCAAGCGTACCATCACGGTACTGGTCAATCAGGGGCTGATCGAGGAGGAGCAGGCGGGCCGAATGTTTCGCGTGCGTCCGGGCCCGACATTCCCGGATGCGCGCGAGTTGGCCGAAGCCGAAATCGCTGCTTGGGAAAACATCGTAGCCCGCGTCACCGATCTGGTCCTGCGCATGAACACACGGGACGCAGAGGTGGCGGCATCGGTCCACTTCATGGCGGACGTTTTACAGCAGACTTTCCGCCAACCAAGTGAAGTCGATGTTCGAGACGCGGTTTTGCAATGGAAGCAAAAGCGAAAGCCGGAATTGAGACCCGATGAGGTCGAACAAGCGACCCGCCATCTCAACATATTGGGATGGGTACGTCTGAGCCCCAGTCCCGAGCTTGATTTTGAGGACGAGGAGCTCGCGATTGCCTAGGCGATCGTAAGAGGCTCGAAGAGAGGGGAAGTGCCCGACAACTGGAGAAAACGCATCACGGCCGCGCTGCCGCTGGAGGCGATCAACGAGGTGGTGTGGCGTGAGAAATCGATTCGCCACGGCTTCCCTCGACGTTGCCCCTGTGGCGATCGCGCCGGCCGCTGGCCGCCTGCCGGGCCATCCTGTTCGGTCCGCTCGTGCACGACCGGTCCTCTGTGCCGGACGAGAAGGAGCGCCGGAGGCTGTTCCGCCTCCTCGAAAACCTAGGCGGACGGCAAGACTGTGTGGGGAAGGCGATGGCGGATCTGCTGCTCAAGAACCATGCGCCCGATGAGCGGGGGCTGGTCCATCG
>JBOHKJ010000242.1:0-1517 GCA_050728975.1 Kiloniellales bacterium
GGTTCAACCGGCTGCTGACCGAGAAGCACGACCCCGCGCACAAGGGCAAGGTCGACCTGAAATACGCCGGCACTCTGCCGCTCGCCGAGGCGGTGCGTCTTTTGGCGCTGCGCGCCGGTATCCGGGACACCGGCACGCTCGCGCGCATCGAGGCGCTCGGCGCGATTAACGGGCTCGGTGCCGACGAGCAGGACCGGCTGCGCGCCGCGTTCGATCACGTCACCGGGCTGCAGCTTCGCCAGCAGATCGCCGACTATCAAGCGGGCCAGCCGGTCTCCAACTTCGTCGACCCCGCAAGCCTGACCGCGCGCGAGATCGATCTCTTGAAGGACGCGTTTCGCGCCATCAACGACTTTCGCGTCCGGGTCCGGGCCGACCTGACCGGGGAGCTGCTGTGATCCGGGCCTAGCGCAGCGAGGTCGTCGGCCTGACCGCCAGTCGGCGCGCGACCTCGTCGATCTCGCCCCGCAGGATGCCGACGTCGGCCAACACCTCGTCGCTCAAGGCGCTCAGCTCGCGAAACGTCGCGCGGTATCGGCGACGCTGCTCGAGCCAGCGGCTGAGACGAGCGAGCAGCTCGCCCAGGCGGCGGGACGGCGAAGATGGAACGCGGCCGGCCAGGATGTCGGCGGGTTGGGTGGTGATGACGTTGGTCGCCATCTCGGGCACTCCTCGAAGCATGATGTTCTTTTCGCTTGCGGCGCCTCCGGGAGCGGGGCGCCGCCAGCGATGACCAAGAGATGCGCATCCGTAGCCGATTCCGGAACTGGGGTTTTTGCATTGCAGCAATGCGCCGGAAGCTGGGCGCGGGCGCCGTCTTGACAGCGCCGTAGCCGGCAGGGAGGCTGCGCACGCCGGCCCGGCCGGGCAGGGGAGATGCGAATGTTCGAGGGCTTCGAGATCCGCGACGTCGGGACCGCCGGGACCACGATCCACGCGCGCGTCGGCGGCTCGGGTCCGCCGCTCCTGCTGCTGCACGGCTACCCGCAGAGCCACGTGATGTGGCACCGGGTCGCCCCAGCGCTCGGCGAGCGCTTCACCGTGGTCTGTCCGGACCTGCGCGGCTATGGCGACAGCGGCAAGCCGGAGTCGGACCCCGAGCATCGGGTCTACAGCAAGCGGACGACCGCCGGCGACATGGTCGAGCTCATGGCCGCGCTCGGGTACGAGCGCTTTCGGCTCGCCGGCCACGACCGGGGCGGCCGCGTCGCGCATCGCCTGGCCCTCGACCACCCCGAGCTTGTCGAAAAGCTGGCCGTGCTCGATATCGTGCCGACGCGCACCATCTTCCGCGCCGCCGACCAGGCGATCGCCACCGCCTATTTTCATTGGTTCTTCCTGATCCAGCCGCACGATCTGCCTGAGCGGCTGATCGGCGGCGATCCGGTCTATTGGCTGCACCGGATGCTCGGCGCCTGGGGCAGCGGCGGGCTCTCCGCCTTCGCGCCCGAGGCCCTCGCCGAGTACGAGCGCTGCTTTGCCGACCCGAAGGTGATCCACGGCTCCTGCGAGGACTA
>JBOHKJ010000243.1:0-3575 GCA_050728975.1 Kiloniellales bacterium
GCGGCCGATCGCCAGCATCTGCTGTTCGCCGCCGGAGAGCGAACCGGCGCGCTGCTCCAAGCGTTCACCGATACGCGGAAAAAGATCCAGCACTTCCGCACGCTGTCTGGCCGCAGCCGCGGACGGCCGGCTGAAGGCTCCGACCGCCAGGTTCTCGGCCACCGTAAGGTCGGCGAAGAGGCGTCGCCCTTCGGGCGCCAACGCGATTCCCGCCGCCGCCCGGCGCGCGGTCGCCAGTGCGGTGATGTCGTCGCCAGCAAGCCACACTCGGCCATCGAAGACCACAACCTGGCCAAGAATGGCTCTCAGCGTCGAGCTCTTGCCGGCGCCATTGGCGCCCAACAACGCTACCACCTGGCCTTCGCCGACATCGAGATCGAGGTCGCGCACCGCCACCATGCGCCCATAGCCACAGGTCAGGCCTTCGAGCCTAAGCATGGATCGTCCGCTCCGCTTCGCGGTCTCCGTCGGTCCCGAGATAGGCGGCGCGCACCCGCTGATCGTTCATTACGCTCGCTGCCGGGCCGTCGGCAATCTTGCGGCCGTTGTCGAGGACCAAGAGGCGTGGGCAGATGCGCAGCACCTCGCCCAGATTGTGCTCGATCAGCAGCAGCGAGACACCGTCGCGGTTGAGCGCAGCTATCAGGTCGGCAAGTGCAGCGGCCTCGATAGAGTTGAGACCTGCCAAGGGCTCGTCAAGCAGCAGCAGCCGGGCATTCAACGCCAGCGCGCGGGCGACCTCGAGCCGCTTCAGGACGCCGAGCGGGAGCCCGCCTGGCTCCGACTCGGCATAGGTTTCGATACCCAGCAGGGCCAGGATCTCGCGGGCCCGCGCCCGCTCGGCACCGCGCGCCGCCATGGTAAGCGCACGCCAGGGATCGGCAGTGCGCGCAAGGCCGGCGGCGAGCGCCGCATTGTCCAGGACCGAAAGATTGCGGAAGGGGCGCACGATCTGGTGCGACAGCGCGAGACCGAGACGCGCGCGCGCGTGGACCGGGAGGCCGGTAATGTCACAGCCGGCAAGGCGAACGGTTCCACGCTCGGGCTTGACCGAGCCGGTGATGGCTTTAAGCGCGGTGGTCTTGCCGGCACCGTTGGGACCGATCAACCCGACCAGCTCGCCCTCGGCAAGCGCGAAGGAAAGACCGTCGAGCGCCGTCAGGCCGCCAAAGCGGACGACGACGTCGGAGACTTCGAGCAGTGCGGTCATCGCGACTCCCTTCGCGCAAGACGCGCCGTCACGCTGCGCACCAGTCCGGCGAGGCCGCCGGGCGAAAAGCGCATGACCGCAAAGAGCAGCGCGCCGTAAAGCAGCAGCTTGTAGTCGTTGACGAAGCGGAATGCTTCCGGCAGCAGGGTGAGGATCACCACGCCCGCCAACACGCCGGCATTCGAGCCGATGCCGCCCACCACCACCATCGCCAGCACGGTGATCGATTCGATGAAGCCGAAGCTGTCGGGGACGATGAAGCGCGTGAAATGGGCGTAGAGCGCGCCAGCCAGGCCGGCAAAAGCGGTGCCGAGCGCGAAGGCGGCGATCTTGTAGCGGGCGACGTCGATGCCGAGCGTCGCAGCGGTCGCCTCGTCGCCGGCCACCGCATCGAAGGCGAAACCCATCCAGGAGCGCTTTATGTAGAGGCTGAAGGCGACCAAAAGGCCGGCGATGCCCGCCGCCAGCAGCAAGAATCCGAGCTGACCGAGACCTGGATCGGGAATCGAAGAAACTCCGAGCTCACCGCCGAGCCAATCCTGCTTGCGCACGAAGCCGACGAACAGGAACCCCGCACCCATCGTGGTGATCGCGAGAAAGTCCTGCTGCACGCGCAGGCTGGCGAGCCCCACCAGAATGCCGAAGACGGCCGCCATCGCTGCTGCCGCCGGCAACGCCAGGAAGAAGTTGCCGTCTGCGGTAGTGATGAGCGCCGCAGTGTAGGCGCCGACGCCATAAAAGGCGGCATGGCCGAGACTGATCTGGCCGCAGTAGCCGCTAATGAGATTGAGCCCGAGCGCCAGGATCGCGTAGATCGCCATATTGGTCATGACTGTGAGCTCGTAGCCCATCGGCTCACCGCCGTACGAAGAGGCCTTGCGGCCGGATCATCAGAACGACGATCAGGAACGCAAAGGCAATGGCGTCGCGGTCGAGTATCTGGCCGAGATAGACCGTGCCGAAGGATTCGATCACGCCGAGCGCCAGCGAAGCCAGCAAGGTGCCCCGCACGTTGCCGAGCCCGCCCAGCACGATGATCGCCAGGGCTTTGTAGCTCGGTACCGCACCCATCCCCGGCTCCACCAGATTGTTGAGCAGGGCCACCAACACGCCAGCAACCGCCGCCAAGGCGGAGCCGATGAAGAAGTTGAGATAGCGCACTCGGACAGTGTCGATGCCGAAGGCGCTTGCCATCTCGGGGTCGCCGACGGTTGCACGCCAGGCGAGTCCCAGGCGGGTACGGGCGGCGAGCAGTCCTACGCCACCGAACAGCAGCAGCGCGGCAAGAACCGTCGCGATCTCCGCTTGCGAAAGATAGATGCCTGCGAGCTCGATGCTGCCTGGCAGCGGCACCGACACATAGGACTGGCCATAGGGCCCGAAGACCAGACGAAAGCTTTCCTCCATGGCAATGTAAAGACCGATGGAAGCGACCAAGGGAACGAAGGGCGGCTGATCGAGGATCGCCTCGTAGCAAAGGCGATAGATCGCCATGCCCAGGAGGCCGACCAGGACGACCGCCAGGGCGACAGCAAGGCCGAGCGAGCCGCTGGCGTTGGTGACGAGCACGCCGATGTAGCCGCCGAGCGTGAAAAGCCCTGCGTGAGCGATATGCAAGATGCGCAGCAGGCCGTAGACGAGAGTCAAGCCGATCGCGATCAAGGCGTAGATCGAGCCTTGGATGATCCCCTGCAGAAACAGCTCGAGGTAAAGCATGGCAGCGCTCCGCGTTGGCCTTCTGGCGGAAGCGGCCGGGCCGGGAACGCGACCGCCGCGGCTTATCGGCCGCGACGGTCACGCAGAGAGGCGAAGACGATCAGGATTCCGGTGGCGCCAGCAGCTTGTCGTCGCTGATCGTCGAGTGGTGGTGCCAACGCCCGTCCTTTACGATTTGGTTCTGCACGTCCTTGCGTACCTCACCCAGCGAATTGAAGGAAATCGTGCCAGTCGAGACGGTGAGGTTGGTTGCTGCCACGGCGTCGCGCAGCTCCTTACGGTCCTCCGTACCGGCCTTGCGTAAGGCTTCCACCGCCACCCGGACCGCGGTGTGGGCCGAGGCTGCGACCATGTCGGCGGGATAGCCGGCCTTTTTTTCGAAAGCCTCGATGAACTCTTTGGTCTCCGGCACGTTCGAATCGCGGTCGAGCGAAGTGGTGATGATGACACCCTCGGCAGCCTCCCCAGCGATCTCGATGAACTTCTGGCTGTCGTAGCCTTCTTGCCCGATGACCGGCACGTCGACGCCAGCGGCGCGCAACTGGCTGACCAGGGGACCAGCGGTGAAGAAATAGCCGGAAGCATAGATCGCTTCCGGATTGTCGGACTTCACTTTGGCAACGATCGGACCGAATTGACGGTCCTTGAT
>JBOHKJ010000244.1:0-21545 GCA_050728975.1 Kiloniellales bacterium
GGTCGAGGCGCTGATTGCGCCTGCGCTCGGCGCGCTCGGTTACGAGATCGTGCGCGTGATTCTGACCGGCGAGCGCCGGCCGGTGCTGCAAATCATGGTCGAACGGCAGGACGGCGTGGCGATCGGCGTCGAGGACTGCGCCGAGGTTAGCCGCACGGTGAGCGCACTGCTCGACGTCGAGGAACCGATCACCAGCGCCTATACGCTGGAGGTGAGCTCGCCCGGAATCGACCGGCCGCTGACGCGTCTTGCCGACTTCGAGCGCTTTGCCGGCTTCGAGGCCAGAGTGGAGCTGAACGCGCCGCGCGACGGCCGCCGCCGCTTCTCCGGCAGGCTGCTCGGCGTGGCCGGCGAGACGGTGCGCCTGAAAAGCGACACCGGCGAGGTGGCTCTGCCGTTCGATGCCATCGCTAAGGCCAAGCTGCTGCTGACCGACGCCCTGATCGCCGCCAGCCAGGAAGGCATCGCCGGTCGATCGACCGGCGGCCAGTGACACGAAACGAAGCCTGAGATCAACTGACCGCAAGATTCGAGACAAACATGGACACAACCGCCCTATCACGGACCGAACTGCTGCAAGTCGCCGACGCTGTCGCGCGCGAGAAGTCGATCGAGCGTGAAGAGGTGCTGGAGGCGATGGAGCAGGCCATCTCCAAGGCCGGCCGCGCCAAGTACGGTCACGAGCACGATATCCGCGCCGAAATCGACCGCCGCACTGGCGAAGTGCACCTGCGCCGCTTCCGCGAGGTCGTCGAGGCGATCGAGAACGAGTTCACCCAGATCGGCCAGGGCGACGCCTCGGAGCGGCAACCCGGTCTGGAGGTCGGCCAGTTCCTGATCGAGGAGCTGCCGCCGATCGACCTCGGCCGCATCGCCGCCCAGTCGGCCAAGCAGGTGATCGTGCAGAAGGTTCGCGAGGCCGAGCGGCAGCGCCAGTTCCGCGAGTACAAGGATCGCGTCGGCGAGATCGTCAACGGCATCGTCAAGCGCAACGAGTTCGGCAACGTGACCATCGATCTCGGCCGCGCCGAGGCGATGATGCGGCGTGACGAGTCGCTGCCGCGCGAATCCTTCCGCACCGGCGATCGGGTGCGGGCCTATATATACCAGGTCTCCGACGAGCTTCGCGGTCCGCAAATCCTGGTGTCGCGCACCCATCCGCAGTTCATGGCGAAACTCTTCGCCCAGGAAGTGCCGGAGATTTACGACAGCATTATCGAAATCAAGGCAGTTGCACGCGATCCCGGAAGCCGTGCCAAGATTGCCGTCATCTCGCATGATTCCTCGATCGACCCGGTCGGCGCCTGCGTCGGCATGCGCGGCTCGCGCGTGCAGGCGGTGGTTGGCGAGCTGCAGGGCGAGAAGATTGACATCATCCCCTGGTCGCCCGATCCGGCGACCTTCGTGGTGAACGCGCTGGCGCCCGCCGAGGTGACCAAGGTGGTGCTCGACGAGGACCAGGGCCGCATCGAGGTCGTAGTCCCCGACGAGCAGCTTTCGCTCGCCATCGGCCGCCGCGGTCAGAACGTACGACTGGCCTCGATGCTGACTGGCTGGGACATCGATATCCTGACCGAAGAGGAAGAATCGCGCCGCCGCCAGGAAGAGATGAAGGCGCGCTCGCAGCTCTTCATCGAGGCGCTCGACGTCGATGACGTGATCGCCCACCTGCTGGTAGCCGAGGGATTCACGTCGCTCGAACAGGTCGCTTTCGTACCGGTCCAGGAGTTGGCGGACATCGAGGGCTTCGACGAAGAGGTGGCCGAAGAGCTGCGCGCGCGGGCCCGTGCCTATCTCGAGGAGCTGGATCGCAAAGCCGAGGAGCAGCGCAAGGCCTTCGGAGTCAGCGACGAAGTGGCGGCAGTCGCCGGGCTGACCCCGGCGATGCTGGTGAAGCTGGGCGAGGGCGGCATCAAGAGCCTCGACGATCTAGGCGATCTCGCCAGCGATGAGCTTGCCGAGACCCTCGGCGATCTGGCCCCCTCGGCCGAACAGCTCGACAAGATGATCATGACCGCACGGGCTCACTGGTTCCCAGAGGAGGAGCAGTCCGCGGTCGAGAGTACGGGCGATGACAGCACGGGTGAGGGCGCCAAAGCGTGATCGACGCCGCATCCATGACCACCGCCGACGAGCGGCCGGCCGGGGAATCCCTCCGGGAAACCGGTCGCCGCCGCGCCGCGGAGGCGCCGGAGCGCCGTTGCCTCGCATCGGGCGCGGTGCTGCCGAAGAGCGCGCTGATCCGCTTCGTGGTCGGGCCCGATGGGCAGCTGGTGCCCGACTTGGCCGAGCGCCTGCCGGGGCGCGGATTCTGGTGCCTGGCCGAGCACGATATGATAGAGAAGGCCCGCGCCCGGAACCTCTTCGCCAAGGCAGCGCGCACGGCGGTCATCCTTCCGGACGATCTGCCCGCGCTTCTCGAAACGGCTCTCAGGCGACGGTGTCTCGACATCATCGGCCTCGCCCGCCGCGCGGGCGATGCCGTGAGTGGTTTCGAGAAAACCAAGTCCTGGCTGGCGAACGGCCGGGCGAAGCTGCTGCTCGAAGCGGCTGATAGCGACGGCGATGGCGCGCGCAAGCTACGCACCCTGGCCGGAATTGCGGAGAGTAGGCTGCCGCTGGTCAAGCTTTTCACGGCGGCTGAGTTGGGGCAGGCCTTTGGCCGGGCGGCGGCGGTTCACGCCGTGCTGGCCGGCGGACTGGCGGTGCGCCTGGAAAGCGAAAGCGCGCGTCTCGCTGGCGTGACGAGGAAGCCGCAAGTGACCGCGAGCAACGCTTAGGAAGGCTGAAAAGCCTGGAGCAGATGACGACCACGAACGAAAAGGAACGCAAGGGACCGCTGTCGATCAACCGGCCTGGCCGTCTCGAGCTCAAGAAGACGGTCGAGACTGGGCAGGTCAGGCAGAGCTTCAGCCATGGCCGCAGCAAGGCGGTGACCGTCGAGGTCAAGCGCAAGCGCACCTTCGCGCCCGGCGCCGGCGGCCGCATGACCGAGGTGACCGAGGCCCGCAGCGCCGCCGAGAAGGCGCTCGCCGAGGCGCGGCCCGAGCCGAGCGACAGCCACGCCAACCTCGAGAACCTGACTGCCAGCGAGCGCGCGGCACGCCTGCGTGCGCTGGAGTCGGCGCGCCACGAAGAAGAAGAACGCAAAGTTCGCGAGGCCGAGGACGCCAAGCGCGAGGCCGAGGAAGCAGTCGCCCGCGCCGAAGCCGAGGCGCGTCGGCAGGCCGAGGAAGAGGCGGCCAAGCTGCTTGCCGCCGAAGAGGTCGCGCGCCAGGCCGAGAAAGGCATTGTTGCACCGGCAGCCAAGCGCGCCGAAATGGAAGAGGACGGAGCCAAGACTCGCGGTCGCGAGGCCGAAGCCGAGGATGAGCCCGCCAAAGCGAAGCGCAAGGGCGCGCCTGCCAAGCCGACTCCGGCGCGCCGCGGCAACGAGCCGCGCCGACGCCATGGCAAGCTCACCATCAGCCAAGCTCTCGAAGGCGGCGAAGAAGATCGCATCCGCTCGCTCGCTTCGGTGCGCCGTCAGCGCGAGAAGCTGCGCGCGCTGCAGGAGAAGAAAGTTCACCAGCCGCCGCAAAAGGTGATTCGCGAGGTCGTGATTCCCGAGACATTGACGGTGCAGGAGCTGGCCAACCGCATGGCCGAGCGCGCTGGTGAGGTGGTAAAGACGCTGATGAAGATGGGTGTCATGGCGACCATAAACCAGGTGATCGACACCGACACCGCTGAGCTGGTGGTGGCCGAGTTCGGCCACAAGGCCAAGCGCGTTGCCGCTGCCGACGTTGAAGTCGGCATGCGCGGCCGCGAGGATGAAGAGGGCGATATGGCTCCACGGCCGCCGGTGGTCACCGTCATGGGTCACGTCGACCATGGCAAGACCTCGCTGTTGGACGCGCTGCGCCAAACCGACGTCGTCGGTGGCGAGGCCGGCGGCATCACCCAGCATATCGGCGCCTATCAGGTACAGCTCGCCGCCGGCGCCCGGATTACCTTCATCGACACGCCGGGTCACGCCGCTTTCACCGAGATGCGCTCACGCGGCGCCAACGTCACCGACCTCGTGGTCCTGGTGGTGGCGGCCGACGACGGCATCATGGAGCAGACTGTCGAGGCGATTAATCACGCCCGCGCCGCCACGGTGCCGATCATCGTTGCCATCAACAAGATGGACAAGCCGGACGCCAACCCGAAGCGCGTCAAGACCGAGCTCCTGAACCATGAGTTGGTGGTCGAGGAAATGGGCGGCGACATCCTGGCGGTCGAAGTCTCGGCCAAGGAGAAGACCGGCCTCGATAAACTGGAAGAAGCTATCCTGCTGCAGTCCGAGCTGCTGGAGCTGAGGGCAAATCCGAATCGCAACGCTGAAGGTGCGGTCATCGAGGCCAAGCTGGAGCGCGGCCGCGGCGCGGTGGCGACGGTCCTGGTTCAACGTGGCACGCTCAAGGTCGGCGACATCTTCGTAGCCGGCATCGAATGGGGCAAAGTTCGCGCGCTGATCAACGATCGCGGCGAGAACGTGGACTCCGCCGGCCCCTCCGAGCCGGTCGAGGTCATTGGCCTCAACGGCACGCCGGTCGCCGGCGACGATTTCGTGGTGGTCGACAATGAGGCGCGCGCAAGGGAGATCGCCGACTTCAGGCAGCGCACCAAGCGCGACACGACCTTCGCCGCCAGCGGGCGGGGCAGCCTCGAGCAGATGTTGGCGAAGATCAAGGAAGGCGAGGTGCGCGAAATGCCGGTCGTCGTCAAGTCCGACGTCCACGGCTCGCTCGAAGCGATCGTCGCCAGCCTGGAAAAGATCGGCAACGAGGAGGTGCAGGTTCGCGTGCTTCACGCTGCGGTCGGCGGCATCAACGAGTCGGACATCACGCTGGCCCGCGCGACTAACGCCGTGATCCTCGGCTTCAACGTGCGCGCCAACCCGCAGGCCCGCGAGATGTCGCGCCGCGACAACATCCAGATCCGCTACTACTCGATCATCTACGACGTCATCGACGACATGAAGGCGGCCTTGACCGGCATGCTCTCGCCGGTGAAGAAGGAGAAGTTCCTGGGCTACGCCGAGATTCGCGAGGTCTTCGACATCACCAAGGTCGGCAAGGTCGCCGGCTGTATGGTGACCGAGGGCTTGGTGAAACGCGGCGCCAAGGTGCGCCTGCTGCGCGACAACGTGGTGATCCACGATGGCACGCTGAAGACTCTGCGCCGCTTCAAGGACGAAGTGCGCGAGGTGAAGGAAGGCTACGAGTGCGGCATGGCCTTCGAGAACTACAGCGACATCAAGCAGGGCGACCAGATCGAGTGCTACGAGATCGAGGAGGTCGCCCGCGCACTCTAGCGCTGGCCGCCGCCGTCTCGCCCGCCTTGACCAGGAATACGGCCATGAAACGCGGCGCCAAGGGCCCGAGCCAGCGCCACCTTCGCGTCGGCGAGGAGTTGCGCCACGCGCTGTCGCGCATTCTCGGCCGCGACGGCCTGCGCGATCCCGAGCTTGCGGAGACCACTTTCACGGTCACAGAGGTGCGCGTCAGCCCCGATCTCAAGAGCGCAACGGTCTTCGTCACGCCGCTGAGCGGTGTGGCGCTCGAACCAGCGGCAGCCGCACTCAATCGAGCAAGTGCCTATCTGCGCGGCCAGCTGGCGCGAGAGATCGATCTGCGCCACGTTCCGCGCCTCGCCTTCGAGGCTGATCGCTCCTTCGACGCCGCCGGGCGGATCGCTTCCATCCTGGAGCGGCCCACGGTGCGCCGCGATCTCATTGGTCCCAATCTCGCTGACTCCAAACCGGCTGGCCCGGGCGCCGAGGACGAGGGCGATGGCCGTTAAGCCCAGGGGACGGCCGATCAACGGCTGGCTGGTGCTCGACAAGGCTCGCGGTATCACCTCGGCGGAGGCGGTGACCCGGGTCCGGCACCTGCTCGACGCCGCCAAGGCCGGCCATGGCGGCACGCTCGATCCGCTAGCGACCGGCGTGCTGCCAATCGCACTCGGCGAGGCCACCAAGACCGTCTCCTACGTGATGGACGGCCGCAAATCCTACCGCTTCATCCTCAAGTGGGGCGAGGAGCGCTCGACTGACGACAGCGAAGGGGTTGTCACCGAGACCAGCCCGCGCCGCCCCCGCCGGGTCGAGATCGAGGCCGTCCTGCCACGCTTCCAGGGCGAGATCGAGCAGGTTCCGCCGGCCTTCTCGGCGGTCAGGGTAAGCGGCCGGCGGGCCTACGATCTCGCCCGCAAGCAAGAAGATTTCCAACTCGTCCCGCGCCGAGTCATGGTCGAGCGGCTCGCCCTGCTGTCCCGCGATGGCTCAGACGAGGCGACCTTCGAGGTGGTCTGCGGCAAGGGGGCCTATATGCGGGCACTGGCCCGGGACCTCGGGCGGGCATTGGACACTCGGGCCCATATCGTGGTGCTGCGCCGCACTGCGGTCGGTCCTTTCGACGAAGGCGCGGCGATTTCGCTGGAATCGCTGGAGGCCCTCGGGCATAGTGCCGCCGCCTTGGAGCAAGTGCTCCCCGTCGAGACCGCGCTGGACGACATCCCGGCTCTGGCCCTGACGGATACCGAGGCGAATCGCCTTCGCTGCGGACAGGCCGTTTCTCTTTTGGCCCGATATCGCCGCGAACGCGTAAGCCAGCTTAGCGACGGAGCGATCGTCTGCGCGACGGCCGGTGGCAAACCGGTTGCGCTCACCCGTTACCAGGCCGGCGAGATTCACCCGGTGCGCGTTCTCAACCTCTAGACCGGAAGATACGATGTCGATTACTGCCGAACGTAAGACCGAAGTTATGAAGGAGTATGCGACACACGAGGGCGACACTGGTTCGCCCGAGGTGCAGGTCGCTATTCTTTCTGAGCGAATCAAAAACCTGACGGACCATCTCCAAAGTCACCAGAAGGACTTTCATTCCCGACGGGGTCTTCTGGTCATGGTCGGACAGCGCCGCCGTCTACTCGACTATCTGCGCGGCAAGAACGCGACGCGCTACGAGAGCCTGATCGAGCGGCTTGGATTGCGCCGTTAATTGAATCGAGAGCAGCCATTGCGTGCCGACGATCCGGCCTGCCGCCTCAGTGGCGGCAGCATGATCGCGTGCGCCACTGCGCCTTTTCCAACCAGGGGACGTTGCTACCGGCCGGGACGGCGTCCATTCATGTCGGGCCGACGCAAACGACACGCGCGCACCTTCGTTGCGCGGCGCTGCAGTGCCGCTTACGCGGGTCCGACAGCCATCTTCCTGGCCATAGGACCGAAGGACCTCTAGAGCCATGTTCAAGATCGAAACACAGGAGATCAATTGGGGCGGGCGAAAGCTCGTTCTCGAAACCGGGCGCATCGCCCGCCAGGCTGACGGTGCCGTGCTCGCGCGCTACGGCGACACCATCGTGCTGTGCACCGCAGTCGGCGCTAGGTCGCCGCGGGTGGGGATCGATTTCTTCCCGCTGACTGTCAATTACCAGGAAAAGTATTTCGCCGCCGGCAAGATCCCGGGCGGCTTCTTCAAGCGCGAAGGGCGGCCGACCGAAAAGGACACGCTGACCTCGCGCCTCATCGACCGGCCGATTCGTCCGCTCTTTGCCAAGGGCTATAGGAACGAAACCCAGGTTATCTGCACAGTGCTGAGCCACGACCTGGAGAACGACCCCGATGTGGTCGCCATGGTCGGCGCCTCGGCTGCACTCACGCTCTCCGGCCTGCCGTTTCTGGGCCCGATCGGCGCGGCACGGGTCGGTTACAAGGACGGCCAGTACATCCTCAATCCGCGCCTCGACGAGCTCGGCGAGAGTGCGCTCGAGCTGGTGGTCGCCGGCACCGCCGAGGGCGTGCTGATGGTCGAATCCGAGGCCAAGGAGCTCAGCGAGGAGATCATGCTGGGCGCGGTCAAGTTCGGTCACGAGAACTATCAACCCGTGATCGACGGCATCATCAAGCTGGCCGAGCGCGCTGCGCGCGAGCCTCGAGACGTACCGCCGCCGCCGGCGGAAGCCGAGGCGGTGCGCGAGCAGCTGGAAAGCAAGTTCGCCGCCGCGCTCACCGCGGCCTACCAGGAGCCGGACAAGGCGGCGCGCCACGATAAAGTCGATGTCGTTAAGGCAGAGGCGCTCGCGCTCTTGGGCGAGGACGAGGCCGCGCTCGCGCTTGCGCCCGGCGCCTTCAAGGCGCTGGAAAGCGATATCGTCCGTGGCACGATCCTGAAGACCGGAAAACGCATCGACGGCCGCGGCACCGCCAACGTGCGGTCGATCCAATGCCATGTCGGCCTGTTGCCGCGCACCCACGGCTCGGCGCTTTTCACCCGCGGCGAGACCCAGGCGCTGGTGACCACCACGCTCGGCACCGGCCAGGACGAGCAGATCATCGACTCGCTCGAAGGCGAGTTCCGCGAGCGTTTCATGCTGCACTACAACTTCCCGCCCTATTCGGTCGGCGAAGCCGGGCGCATGGGCTCGCCAGGGCGGCGCGAGATCGGCCATGGCAAGCTCGCCTGGCGGGCGATCCGGCCGCTGCTCCCCGAGGCCGAGAGCTTCCCCTACACGATCCGCATCGTCTCGGAGATTACCGAATCCAACGGCTCTTCCTCGATGGCGACGGTCTGCGGCTCCTCGCTCTCGATGATGGATGCCGGCGTGCCGCTGACGCGTCCGGTGGCGGGCATCGCCATGGGCCTCATCAAGGAGGGCGACGACTACTCAGTGCTCTCCGACATTCTCGGCGACGAGGACCATCTGGGCGACATGGACTTCAAGGTGGCCGGCACCGACAAGGGCGTCACCTCGCTGCAGATGGACATCAAGATCACTTCGATCACCGCCGAAATCATGAAGATCGCGCTCGACCAGGCGCGCGACGGCCGGCTCCACATCCTGGGCGAGATGTCGAAGGCTCTCGACCACGCCCGCGAAGGCGTCTCGGCCAACGCGCCGCGCATCACCGTGATCACGATCCCGAAGGACAAGATCCGCGAAGTGATCGGCACCGGCGGCAAGGTGATCCGCGAGATTTGCGAGACTACCGGCGCCAAGATCGACATCGAAGACGATGGCACCATCAAGGTGGCGGCGGTCGACGAGACCCAGTCCAAGGCGGCGATCGACTGGATTCGCTCCATCACCGCGGAGCCCGAGATTGGCGTGATCTACAACGGCAAGGTCGTGAAGGTGGTCGACTTCGGTGCTTTCGTGAACTTCATGGGCCAGCGCGACGGCTTGGTCCACATCAGCGAGCTGGCACCGCGGCGGGTCGGCCAGGTGAGCGACGTGGTGAAAGAGGGCGACCAGGTGAAGGTTAAGGTGATCGGCATGGACGACCGCGGCAAGGTCAAGCTGTCCATGAAGCGGGTCAACCAGGAGACCGGCGCCGACCTCGAGGCGGAAGCGGCGGCGAGCTGAGGCCGGCGGCGCGGCTCGCTAGCATAACGACATCGACGACAAGGGGGCGTGGCCAAAGCGGCTGCGCTCCTTTCCGTGAAAGTTTGGTCCTTAGGTACGGGCGAGCCAATGAGCGGCAACGGCAGCAGGATTGCGCTTCCCCTGGTGATCGGTCATCGCGGCGCGGCCGCGGTCGCCCCGGAGAATACGTTGGCCGGCCTGCGCGCGGCCAAAGCAGCCGGAGTCACCTGGGTCGAGTTCGACGTCATGCTGACCGACGACGACGTGCCGGTTCTGTTCCACGACGACAGCCTGAAGCGCGTCACTGGACGCGAGCAACCGATGGCCGAAACCGCTTATGCGGCTCTGTCGGCGCTCGAGGCTGGGACTTGGTTCTCTTCCGCTTTCGCCGGCGAGCCGGTACCGACGCTGGAGCAAGCGCTGGCCCTGCTGGTCGAGCTGCGCCTGCGACCCAATATCGAGCTCAAGCCAACCCCCGGTCGCGGCCGCGCCACCGCCGAGCGCACGCTCGCGGTTCTGGCCGAGCGCTGGCCAGCTGGCTACGCCCAGCCGCTGATCTCCAGTTTCGACCGCATGGCGCTGGCCGCCGTCCAAGAGCTGGCGCCGGCGCTGCCGCGCGGGCTGCTGGCCGTCGAATTGCCGGCGGATTGGCGCGCGGCGGCGGTGGCTTTCGGCTGCGTCTCGCTCCACCTTCAAGCCAAGAAGCTCACCCGGGGTCAGACGGCGGCGATCAAGGACGCCGGTTTCGGTCTTGCGGTCTACACGGTGAACGATGTGGCCGAAGCGCGGCGCCTGTTGAGTTGGGGCGTCGACTGCATCATCACAGACGATCCGGGGCGGCTGCTGGCTGCGTTGATTTGAAAATCGCGAGCGCTGGCCGTGGCGCTCAGGTGACTTCTGGGTCGCCGGGAATGCGCCCGGGGTTCGGAATCCCGACGGTGTTGTAGCCGCAGTCGACGTAAAGAACTTCACCGGTCACGCCGGAGGCCAGGTCCGAGAGCAGGTAGAGTCCGGTCTTGCCGACATCCTCGAGCGTCACCGCGCGCGCCAGCGGCGCCTGGCTGCGGCTCCAGCCATAGGTAAATCGGGCATTGGCGATCGCCGATCCGGCCAGCGTACGCATCGGTCCCGCAGAGATGGCGTTGACCCGCACGCCCTGAGCGCCGAGATCGGTCGCGAGGTAGCGTACGCTCGCCTCAAGCGCCGCCTTGGCCACGCCCATCACGTTGTAGTTGGGCGTCACCCGCTCCGCGCCGAGATAAGTCAGCGTCAGCAGGCTGCCGCCTGCGGGCATCAGCGGCGCCGCTTTCTGCGCCACCGCGGTGAAAGAATAGCAGGAGATCGACAGCGTCTTGGCGAAGTTGTCGCGGGTCGTGTCGACATAACGGCCGCGTAGCTGCTCTTTGTCGGAATAAGCGACCGCGTGGACCACGAAATCGAGCGTGCCGTCCCAGGTCTCACCGAGGTGCGCGAAGACGCTTTCGATCTCTTCGTCTTTGGCGGCGTCGCAAGGCAGAACCAACTCGGCGCCGAGCGATTCGGCGAGGGGACGCACCCGCTTCTCGAACGACCCGCCCTGGAACGTGAAGGCAAGCTCGGCGCCCTGCCGACGAAGAGTCTGCGCGATTCCCCAGGCGATCGAGTGGTCGTTGGCGACCCCCATGACCAGACCGCGTTTGCCGGTCATGAAGCCGGTCTTGACGCTCAAAACGCTTCCCCCTGCCGACCGCTGCGCGGATACCCCGCAGCGGTGCCATTTGTTCGTAGCGCTATTCCGGACTCGTCACTTGCCGCTCTGCGCTTGCCCGGCTTCACGCCTCGAAGCGCCGGAAGGCCAGCGAAGCGTTGGTGCCGCCGAACCCGAAGGAGTTGGACAGCACGCAGTTGAGCATCGCGTCATCGCGACGCTGGCGCAGAATCGGCATACCCTCGGCCGCGGGATCCAGGTCCTCGATATTGGCCGAGGCGGCAAGAAAGCCGTCGTTTAGCATCAGGAGCGAATAAATTGCCTCCTGGACGCCGGCTGCGCCCTGGGCGTGGCCGGTCAGCGACTTGGTCGAGCTGATGTGCGGCAAATCGGCGCCGAAGACTTCGCGAATGGCGCCGAGTTCGACGGTGTCGCCGACCGGGGTCGATGTTCCGTGAGCGTTGATATAGTCGACCTTGCTATTGCCGAGATTGGCGAGGGCCATGCGCATGCAGCGCACCGCGCCCTCGCCCGACGGCGCTACCATGTCGGCGCCATCCGAGGTGGCGCCGTAACCGACCAGCTCGCCGTAGATCTTGGCGCCGCGCGCCTTGGCGTGCTCCAGCTCCTCCAGAACCAGCGCGCCGCCGCCGCCAGAGATGACAAAGCCGTCGCGATTCTTGTCGTAGGCCCGCGAGGCACGTTCCGGCGTCTCGTTGTACTTGCTCGACAGCGCGCCCATAGCGTCGAAGAGCACCGAGAGCGTCCAATGCACCTCCTCGCCGCCGCCGGCGAAGACCAAGTCTTGCTTGCCGTGCTGGATCTGCTCATAGCCGTTGCCGATGCAATGCGCCGAGGTCGAGCAGGCCGAGGAGATCGAGTAACTGATGCCCTTGATCTTAAAGGCAGTGGCGAGGTTGGCCGAGTTGGTGCTCGACATGCAGCGCGGCACCATATAAGGGCCGATGCGCTTGACGCTCTTCTCGCGTGCAATATCGGCGGCGGCCACCTGATTGGAGGTCGAGGGTCCGCCGGAGCCCATGATAAGGCCGGTGCGCTCATGGGAAACCTCGGACTCGGTCAAGCCCGCGTCGTCGATCGCCTCTTGCATGGCCACGTAGTTGTAGGCTGCGCCGTCGCCCATGAATCGCTTGAGCCGACGGTCGATCACCGCATCGAGATCGATCTTGATGTCGCCGTGGACCTGGCTACGGAAGCCGAGCGTCGCATAATCGGAGGCGAAGGTAATGCCCGATCGACCCTCGCGGAGCGACGCGGTTACCTCTTGCTTATTGTTGCCGATGCTGGAAACGACGCCCAGCCCGGTCACCACGACTCTACGCATGGTGTGCCTTTCCGTGTCGCCGAAAGGTCAAGCGGTCTCTGGCGCGGTGAAGAGGCCGACCTTGAGGTCGTTGGCCTCGTAGACCGTTGCCCCGTCGACCGTCATGATTCCGTTGGCAATGCCCAACACCAGTTTGCGCATGACGACCCGCTTGAAATTCAAGTGGTAAGTCAGTAGCTTAACCCCAGGCACCACTTGCCCGGAGAACTTTACCTCGCCGACCCCGAGCGCGCGGCCGCGTCCCGGCGCGCCGAGCCAGCCGAGGAAGAAGCCGACCAGCTGCCACAGCGCGTCGAGCCCTAGACAGCCCGGCATGACGGGATCGGATTCGAAGTGGCATTTGAAGAACCAGTGGTCCGGCTTGACGTCGAACTCGGCGACGACCTCGCCTTTGTCGAAGTCGCCGCCAGTGTCGCTGATCTGCCGAATGCGGTCCATCATCAGCAGCGGCGGGAGTGGCAGGCGCGCGTTGCCGGGCCCGAACAGCTTGCCGTGGGCGCAAGCGATAAGATCTTCGTAGCTGTAGCTGTTCTTGCGCTTGGTCAACACGGGTCAGCCTTGAAACCACCCCTAAAGCCCAAATGACATCGCGGCGCTCCGGCGTCAAGAGACACCGGTTCGCCTGCCGGGTGTCATCCCGAAAGGCGCTGGGGAGAGTAGCCTCGGCCACCCGTCCTCCGCGGCGACTGAAGCCGGCTCCGTGCCCTGTGGACGCCGGGCCGGCGGACTATATCACAGCGAACCCGGCCGAAAAGGCCACCAGCGCCGCCACTTTCCGGCGTTCTGCGGCCCCGGTCCGGCGGCCCGACAAATCCTTCCCTGGTGCGTTTTATTTACATTCCAGGTTAACCAGCAAAGCCCTGTTATGCCTCTTTCTTTCTTAACCTTGGCTCCCTATATTACCGCTATGACAAAGGAGCGCGCCTATAGCGACACGATCGAGCGGCTGAAAGCAGCGGGCCTCCGGCCTACCCGGCAGCGCTTGGCGCTCGCGCGGTTGCTGTTCGGCGCGGGCGATCGCCATTTGACAGCTGAGCAGCTTCACGCCGAGGTGTTGGGCGCGCGTCTACGCGTGTCGCTCGCCACAGTCTATAATACACTCCATCAGTTCACCGAGGCAGGCCTGCTGCGTGAGGTCGTGGTCGAGCCCGGCCGATCCTACTTCGACACCAATGTCAGCGACCATCATCATTTCTTCTTCGAGGGCAGCGGCGAGCTCGAGGATATTCCCGGCGACCGAATTCGGCTGGCCGAATTGCCGAACCCGCCCAAGGGAACCCGGGTTTCCCGAGTCGATGTGGTGGTGCGGCTCAACAGCGCCAAATCGCGTTAAAAAAACTGTCGCTCTATTAGCTACTTGGAATCGTTTTTGGAACGGTTCTAATTTGTTGACAGAGCATCCACCGGGCTCTATGTCTGAAGTCTGGGGTTCGTCGCTCGGCGGTCCTGCGGGAGCCGGGGGACGGGCGCGTGACCGATAATTAGGGAGTGTAATAGATGTCCAAGCTTAAGGGATCAAAGACCGAGAACAATCTGAAGGACGCCTTCGCCGGCGAATCGATGGCCAACCGCCGCTATCTCTACTTCGCACAGAAGGCCGACATCGAGGGCTTCAACGACGTTTCGGCGGTCTTCCGCTCGACTGCGGAAGGCGAAACGGGGCATGCGCACGGTCATCTCCAGTTCCTGGAAGAGGTCGGCGACCCGGCAACCGGCGAGCCGATCGGCGACACCAAGAAGAACCTCAAGGCGGCGATCGCCGGCGAGACCCACGAGTACACCGACATGTACCCGGGTATGGCACGCACCGCCCGCGACGAGGGCTTCGACGAGATCGCCGATTGGTTCGAGACGCTGGCCAAGGCCGAGAAAAGCCACGCCGGCCGCTTCCAGAAAGCGCTCGACACCATGGCCTAGTGCGCAGGTGGCCGCCGGTCCCTGGGTCGCCTCGATCAGGAACCCTGGGCGCCGTCGGCCGCCGGCATCCGGCACTGCAGCCGCCGGACGCACTTGACCCAGGTCGATGGCCATCGCGCCCGACCCGCGATCTATCCTTTCACGCCCACAATCAAAGCAAGGTAGCTGTCACAAGCCATGCGCGAAGGCGGCCTCGACGCTCCGACACGCCACCCTCTCGACTGGGAGGATCCCGGCTTCACCGATCTAGAGACACTCGACCGTGAGCTGCGACGGGTTTTCGACATCTGCCATGGCTGCCGGCGTTGCTTCAACCTCTGCGACTCCTTCCCGCGCCTCTTCGACTTGATCGACGAATCCGAAAGCGGGGAGCTCGACAGCGTCGCCAGCGTCGGCTTCAAGCCGGTCATCGACGCCTGCACGCTCTGCGATCTCTGTTTCATGACCAAGTGCCCCTACGTGCCGCCGCACGAATTCGACCTCGATTTTCCGCACCTGATGCTGCGTTACCGCGCTGCCGAGCTGAAGGCCGGCAAGCGCGAGAGCCTGCGCAAGCTGCTGACCGAAACCGACCGCAATGGCCGGCTCGCCGGGTTCGCGCCTGGCCTCGCCAACTGGGCGAGCGACCAGGACAACAAGCTTACCCGGCCGGTGATGGAGCGGGTCGTGGGCGTTCATCGCCAAGCGGCCTTGCCCAAGTTTCATGGCAAGACCTTCGTGCTCCGCGCCGGCCAAGAGATGCCGGAGGTCAATCGTGCCGCCCCGGCCTTCGGCCGCAAGGCCGTGCTCTATGCCACCTGCTTCGTCAACTACAACAACCCGGCCATCGGTGCCGCCGCCCGCGCGGTACTGGCGCGCAACGGGGTCGCCACCGAGGTGGTTTACCCTGCCTGCTGCGGCATGCCGCAACTTGAGCGCGGCGACATCGCCCGCGTCGCGCAACAGGCCAGGACGGTCAGCGCGGCGCTCGTCCCCTATCTCGACGCCGGCAAGCAGGTGATCGCGCTGACACCCTCCTGCGCGCTGATGTTGAAGTTCGAATGGCCGCTCGTCCTGCCGAAGGACCCGGTGGTGAAGCGGCTGGCCGAGGCCACTTACGACATCAGCGAATATGTGGTCGACATCGCCGCCAACGAGGGTCTTGCGCCGGGACTGGAGGCGCTATCGGGCGGTGTTGCGTTGCATCTCGCCTGCCACGCGCGGGCGCAGAACATGGGCGCCAAGGCCGCCGAGATGCTGCGCCTGCTGCCCGAGGCCGACATCGAGGTGATCGAGCGCTGCTCGGGCCACGGTGGCTCCTGGGGTGTGATGAAAGAGAACTTCGAGGTAGCGCTCAAGGTCGGCCGGCCGGCCGCGCGTCAGGCGCTGGAAAGCGGACAGCGCTACATCGCCTCGGAGTGCTCGCTTGCCGCCGAGCATCTGCTGCAGGGCGCGGAACGGCTGGCGAAGGATCAGAAGCCGCCGAGGCGCAGTCATCATCCCATCGAGTTGCTGGCGCTCGCCTACGGCCTGCTGGAGCCCGATCGATGAACAGCATAAAACGCGAGATATCCCGTGCCGATGTCATGCCGATGGAGCAGTACATCCGCGAGCGCAAAGAACTGCGGCGCCATCTGGTGGAGAAGAAGAAGCTGCGCCGCCTCGAAGTGGGCCCGGTCGCCACCTTCTGTTTCGAGAACTACGACACAATGTGGGCGCAAGTTCACGAGATGCTCTACATCGAGAAGGGCGGCGAGGAGCAGATCGCCGACGAGCTGGCGGCCTACAACCCCCTGATTCCCAAGGGCAGCGAGCTGGTGGCGACCGTCATGTTCGAGGTCGACGAGCCCCTGCGCCGCCAGGCACTGCTCGCTCGTCTCGGCGGCGTCGAGGAAACGGCGTTCCTGGAGTTTGCGGGCGAAAAGATCGTCGGCCGGCCCGAGGCCGATCTCGACCGCACCAATGCCGCCGGCAAGGCGTCTTCGGTGCAGTTCATCCACTTCGCCTTCACGGTCACGCAGATTGCCAAGTTCGGCAAACCGGGGACGCGGGTCCTGGTCGGCTTCGGCCACTCGGAGTATCCGCACATGACCGTGATGCCCGAACCGGTGCGCGTCGCGCTCGCCCGCGATTTCGCCTCGGCCTGAATGATCTCTTGCCGTAACTCGGGATCCCCGTGCTCTCGGATGCCCGCAACGGCACCACCCGCACGATCCGCTTTCCCAGGAGTCTTGCGATTGTCCCGGTGCGATTGTCCCGATAAGACGGCGCGTGGCGGAACAAGGGGAGATCGCTGCCAAAATTCAGGGGCTCCTTCGCGGAGCTGACGGCAAAGCGTCGTTATTCGATTTGCTCGTCGGGATAAAGACCGTAGACCTCGTCGCGACCGAGCCAGCCTTCGAATCCGCGCACCTCGACCCGGCACCAGTTGACCTCGCAGCTCATGAGCTGCGCGATCACGCCCGGCTCCAGCAGCGCCAATCCCGCCGCGTCGAGCTCGGGTCCACGCCGCAGAACGCGGCGCTCGCCCACTAGGCGCAGCGTGCGCCGGCCCTGCAGCATCGACTGATGCACCCAGCCGACCGTCCCCTGCCAGTCGCGGATTCTCCGCCAGGCCTCGAATTCGTCGATGATTTCGACCGGCAAATCGCGACGGTGATAGACCCAGTCGATGGGATAGCGCACCCCCGGCCCTGTCCGCAGGTTGACGATCGAGGCGCGCAGGCTGACGAAACGCGGAAGCGGTAGTCCGCTGCGACCCGGCCGCTCAGTTTCGGGCGCGGTCTCGGCCTCGCTTTCGGCGCCAGGTTCCGTCTGCGCCTGGGCGATGGCATCCGGCCGGAAGAGGGCCAGGATGGCCACCACAGCGACGACGGCGACGCGGCGCGGAGAGGGCAATGGCATGGCCCAACCCCTAGCCAGCGTCCGGCCTCGGGTCAAGCGATGCGGTCGAACGGCGCAGACAGCGCTTCGTGGCCCTTGCGCGTCTGGACAAGGTCGAGCGGCGCTGCTATGGCAGGCTCCGCCCGCCCCGCCAGGCTCTCGACTGTTCACCCATGACCAAGAAGCGCCCGGTCGTCATCATCACGCGCCGTCTGCCCGACGTCATCGAGACGCGGATGATGGAGCTCTTCGACTGTCGCCTCAATCTCGACGACAAGGCGATGAGCCAGGCTGAACTGGCCGAGGCTGCGGGCGAGGCCGAGATCCTGGTGCCGACGGTCACCGACCGCATCGATGCCGGCGTGCTCTCCCAGGCCGGGCCCAAGCTGAAGCTGATCGCTTCCTTTGGCACCGGAGTCGACCACATCGATCTCAAGACCGCCCGTCAGCGCGGCATTACCGTCACCAACACGCCAGGCGTGCTGACCGAGGACACCGCCGACATGACCATGGCGCTGATCCTGGCGGTGCCGCGCCGCCTCACCGAAGGCGAGCGCCTGGTGCGGGCTGGCAACTGGTCCGGCTGGAGCCCGACCGCGATGCTCGGCCACCGCATCTGGGGCAAGCGGCTCGGCATCATCGGCATGGGGCGGATCGGTCAGGCGGTGGCACGGCGCGCGCGGGGCTTCGGCCTCTCGGTCCACTACCACAACCGGCGTCGAGTCCACGCCGACATCGAGGCCGAGCTGGAAGCGACCTATTGGGAGAGCCTCGACCAGATGCTCTCGCGGGTCGACATCGTCTCGATCAACTGTCCGCACACGCCGGCCACGTTCCATCTGCTCTCGGCGCGGCGTCTGGCGCTGCTGCAGAGCCACGCCTACATCGTCAACACCAGCCGCGGCGAGGTGATAGACGAGAATGCGCTCGCGCGCCTGGTCGCCGCCGGCGAGATTGCCGGTGCCGCACTCGACGTCTTCGAGCACGAGCCAGCCATCAATCCGAAGCTGCTCAAGCTCGACAACATGGTCTTGCTGCCGCACATGGGCTCCGCCACGATCGAGGGACGGATCGCGATGGGCGAAATGGTCATCATCAACATCAAGACCTTCGTCGACGGCCATACGCCGCCCGATCGCGTGCTCGAGGCGATGTTCTAAATCGCGCCCGCGCTAGGACGAGACCCGGCAGAGTGGGCCCTCACCGTATTCCTGGTCGGCGAGGCTGGAGACGGTCGCCTGGGGGCCGCACAGCGGGCAGGCCGGATCGGCCTTGACGGCGATGCGGCGGAAGGTCGCCTCTAACGCGTCGTAGAGCACGAGCTGGCCCGAGAGCGAGCGGCCGATGCCGAGCAGCTCCTTCACCACCTCGGTCGCCTGCAAGGCACCCAGCGTGCCCGGCAGCGCGTTCAGCACGCCGACATCGGCACAGCTCTCCTTGGGGTCCGGCGGCTCGGGCCCGAAGATGCAGCGATGGCAGGGATGGGCTTCGCTCGCCTGCTTGCGCGGGCGGACGAAGGCCTTGTAGGTCGTGAGCTGGCCGTCGAATCGCATGATGGCGGCGGAGACCAGCGGCCGTCCGGCGAAGTAGCAGGCATCGTTCAATAGATAGCGCGTGGCGAAGTTGTCTGAGCCGTCCGCCACCAGATCGTAGTCCGCGACCAGCGCCGCCACGTTGTCGCGGTTCAGGCGCTTGGCGTGGGCGCTCACCTTCACCTCAGGATTGACCGCAGCGAGGCGCAGCCGGGCGTTCTCGGCCTTGTTGCGGCCGATGGCGTCGCTGTCGTGGAGAATCTGACGCTGCAGGTTGGAGATCTCGACCGCGTCGTCGTCGATCACGCCGAGCCTGCCGATGCCGGCGGCGGCCAGATAGAGCAGCAGCGGCGAGCCGAGCCCGCCGGCGCCGACTACCAGCACCCGCGAGGCCAGCAGCTTCGCTTGGCCCTCCTCGCCGATCTCCGGCAGGACCAGGTGGCGGGCGTAGCGGTCGATCTGGGCGTCGGTGAGGTCCATAGTCCTACCTGAAACGTCGGATGCCCGAAACTTAGGCGGTCAAGCGCGGCTCCGCCAGCGTTCGTACCAGTCGCGGTCCCGCTCGGCCGGACTGGTGCCTTCGAACCCGCCGAAGCGGCCTTCCTCCAGGCCCGGCCAGGGGAGTAGCGGAAGCTTTAAGGACTCGTTGACGATCTCGGCGGTTTCGCGGGCCCGCATCAGCGGGCTGACGTACAGCGCGCCTAGCGCGCGCCCGCGGAGCGCGCCGCTGCGGCTTGGGCGCGTCCGGTGGCGTTGAGCGGCGTATCGGTGGTGCCCTGGATCCGCCCCTCGCGATTCCAATCGGTCTCGCCGTGTCGCAAATAGTAGAACTCGACCGTCGGAAGACCGCCGGCGGCTATGCCGACACCGGCGTCGGGCGCCACCTAGAGGCCTTCGAAAAGATCGGTCGAGAGATAGCGCTCGGCAAAGGACGGCAGCACCACCACTACGAGCTTGCCGGCCATCGCTGGGCGTGCCGCCACTTCCAGCGCAGCGGCGAGCGCCGCGCCCGAGGAGATGCCGCCCGGCAGGCCCTCGAGCCGCGCCGCCTCGCGCGCGAAGGCGAAAGCGGTGTCGTTGCCGACCCGGATCACCTCGTCGATCAGCGAAGTTTCCAGGTTCGTCGGCACGAAGCCGGCGCCGATACCCTGGATCTTGTGCGGCCCCGGCGGGTTGCCGGACAGGATCGCGCTGTCCTCGGGCTCGACTGCGATCATCTTGAGCCCGGGCCTGCGCGACTTCAACACGCTGCCGACGCCGGTCAGCGTGCCACCGGTGCCTACCCCGCAAACTACCGCGTCGACCCGTCCCCCGCTGTCGCGCCAGATTTCCTCGGCGGTGGTGCGGCGGTGGATTTCGGGATTGGCCGGATTGTCGAACTGCTGCGGTATGACGGCGTCGGGGAGCTGGCGCAGCAGCTCCTCGGCCTTGGCGACCGAACCGCGCATCCCCTTCGCACCTTCGGTGAGCACCAATTCGGCGCCCAGGAGGCGCAGCATCTTGCGACGCTCCACCGACATGGTCTCCGGCATGGTGAGGATGAGGCGCAGCCCCTTGGCGGCGCAGACGAAAGCCAGTGCGATGCCGGTATTGCCGCTGGTTGGCTCGACGATCACCGTTTCCGGACCGATGCGGCCCGCGTGCTCCATCGCCTCGATCATCGCGAGGCCGATGCGGTCCTTTACCGAGGAGAGCGGATTGAAGAACTCGCACTTGGCGGCGATCTCCGCCTTGGCGTCGTGACGCTCCGCCATGCGACCGATGCGGATCAGCGGCGTTGCGCCGATCGTCTCGAGGATCGAATTATAGATCCGCCCGCGGAAAGCGTGCGCATCGGCCGCCGCTCTATCGGCTTCAGATGGAAAAATCGGGCGCTTCTGCTGCGTCACGGGCAATTCCTTTCGCGCGCGCCTGATCGCAGAGGTCGTCGATCGTCAAGCCATCGAAGCGCGCCATGATGTCGCTCTCGAGCTCGCGCCACAGAGGGCCGACGACCTTCTGGCCGATCTCCGAGCCGAGGTCTTCGCGCCCCGAAGTTTCGTTCGCCTCCAGTTGCCGAACCACGCGGACGATCTCGCCCAGCGTGATGCGCCGCCGTTCTCGCGCCAGGCGATAGCCGCCTTTGGGGCCGCGCTGACCGGCGAGGATACCGGCGCGCACCAGATGCTGCAGCACCTGCTCCAGATAGCGGCGCGGGATCCCTTGGCGCTCGGAGATATCGCTCGAGCGAACCGGCACGGCACCGGCATGGTAGGCGATGTCGACCACCGCCTCGACCGCGAAGAGAAGTTTTTTCGAGAGACGCAGCATCGTTCTTTCCGTTCAAGCTGGCTCGGTGCCGGTCGAGCCGAAACCACCCGCGCCACGCGGCGTTTGCGGCAACTCGGCTACCGCCTGCCAGCGCGGGCGCAGGACGGTGGCGAGTACCAGTTGGGCGATTCGGCTGCCGCGCTCGACGGTGAAGGGCGCTTCGCCGAGGTTGATCAGGATTACGCCGATTTCGCCGCGATAGTCGGAATCGAGCGTACTCGGCGCGTTCAGCACAGTGACGCCGTGTTTCAGCGCGAGGCCCGAGCGCGGACGGATTTGCGCCTCGTGGCCGGGCGGCAGGGCCAGTCCGAGGCCGGTCGGGATCAGCGCACGCGCGCCGGGCTGCAGCGTCACCGGCCGCTCGACCGCCGCCCTCAGATCGAGGCCGGCCGCGCCCGTGGTCGCCGGCGCCGGCAGCGGCAGATCGCGGCCGTGGGCAAGCTGCGTTACCGGGACGTCGATCATGAGTATCGCCCCTGCGCCGGTCATACTGCCGCTC
>JBOHKJ010000245.1:0-3969 GCA_050728975.1 Kiloniellales bacterium
TCCATGCGGATGCCCCATTCATCGACCGGCAGACCGTTCGGGATGCCCTTGTCGCCATTGCCCGCCATCGACAACCACGCGTCGGTGAAACGCCATCCCAGCGACGGATCCTTCTTGCCGTAGTCCATGTGGCCATAGACCTTGACGCCGTTGATTTCCTTGATGTCGTTGGTGAAGAACTCGGCGATATCTTCATAGGCCGACCAGTTCACGGGAACGCCGAGATCGTAGCCATACTTGGCCTTGAACTTGGCCTTGTAGTCCGGATTGGAGAACCAGTCGTAGCGGAACCAATAGAGGTTCGCGAACTGCTGGTCGGGAAGCTGATAGAGCTTGCCGTCCGGGCCGGTGGTGAAGGACTTGCCGATGAAATCGTCGATGTCGAGCGTCGGCAGCGTGACGTCCTTGCCCTCTCCCGCCATCCAGTCGGTCAGGTTGCGGACCTGCTGGTAGCGGAAGTGGGTGCCGATCAGGTCGGAATCGTTGATGTAGGCGTCGTAGACGTTCTCGTTCGACTGCATCTGAATCTGCAGCTTCTCGATCACGTCGCCTTCCTGGATCAGGTCGTGGGTGACCTTGATCCCGGTGATCTCCTGGAAGGCCCTCGCCAGCGTCTTGGACTCGTATTCGTGGGTCGGAATGGTCTCCGAGACGACCTTGATCTCCATGCCCTGAAAGGGCTCCGCCGCCTCGACGAACCACTCCATCTCCTTCATCTGCTCTTCCTTGGAGAGCGTCGAAGGCTGGAACTCGCTGTCGACCCACTTCTCCGCCGCCGCCATATCGGCAAGCGCCGGAAGCGGGGCGAGCGATGCCGAAACGGCGACTGCGCCCACCAGAGCGGTGGAGAGCAGGAGCCGCCTCGCATCGAGCCTCGTACCTGCACACTGCATAGTCTTCTCCCTGCTGCCCTCTGCTTCGCTCATCCGCTCGACCGCTCGCGGTCGCCGGTCGGAGGGTGGGGAGAAGGCTTTTCCCGCCAGCCGCCCGGGTCGTCTCTGCCGAGGACAGCTCCGTCCTTCGGCAGCCTTCGTTCGAACGCGCCTCAGCCCCAGCGCATCGCGATCGCCATCCAGACCAGCGCGATCCCCAGCGCGATCCACAGGCTGAGATCGGTGACGGCGAGCCACAGCAGCTGGATGTAGGCGCTGCCCAGCAGGCCGATGAACAGACGGTCGCCGCGCGTGGTCGCGATCGGCAGGAAGCCGCGCCGCAGCAGCGACGGCGAGGCGAGCTGCCAGATCGTCATTCCGATCAGCAGCAGCGCGATGGCGGCGAAGAAGGCCGCCGTCGGCAGTGTCCAGGCCATCCATTCGAGCGACATCGCTTCTCTCCCCGCCTATACGCGGCCCATGGCGAAGCCCTTCGCCAGGTAGTTGCGCACGAAGTAGATCACCAAGGCACCCGGCACGATGGTCAGCACGCCGGCCGCCGCCAGCAGGCCCCAGTCGAGCCCGCTCGCGCTCACGGTGCGGGTCATGGTGGCGGCGATCGGCTTGGCCTCGGTGGTGGTCAGCGTGCGCGCCAGCAGCAGCTCGACCCAGGAGAACATGAAGCAGAAGAACGCCGTCACGCCGATGCCGGTGCGGATCAGCGGCACGAACACCGTGACGAAGAAGCGCGGAAAGCTGTAGCCGTCGATGTAGGCGGTTTCGTCGATCTCGCGCGGCACGCCCGACATGAAGCCTTCCAGGATCCAGACCGCCAGCGGCACGTTGAAGAGGCAGTGCGCCAGCGCCACCGCAATGTGGGTGTCGATCAGGCCGAAGGTCGAATAGAGCTGGAAGAACGGAAGCAGGAACACCGCTGGCGGCGCCATGCGATTGGTCAGCAGCCAGAAGAACATGTGCTTGTCGCCGAGGAACGAGAAGCGCGAGAAGGCATAGGCCGCCGGCAGCGCCACCAGCAGCGAGATCGCCGTGTTCATCGTCACGTAGGCGATCGAATTGAGATAGCCCGAATACCAGGAGGCGTCGGTGAAGATCTTGACATAGTTCGCCAGCGTCGGCTCGGTCGGATAGAGCGAGAAGTTGCCCAGGATGTCGGCGTTGGTGCGCAGCGACATGTTGATCATCCAATAGATCGGCAGCATCAGCAGCAGCAGATAGACGATCAGGCCGAGCGTGCTCTTGCGGATCCTCATCGCTTGTCTCCGGTGCCGGCGGTCTGCAACGCCTGATAGAAGACGAAGCAGAACAGCAGCACGATCAGGAAATAGATCAGCGAGAAGGCCGCCGCCGGCCCGAGGTCGAACTGGCCGACCGCGATCTTCACCAGATGGATCGAGAGGAAGGTCGTGGTGTTGCCCGGCCCGCCGCCGGTCAGCACGAAGGGCTCGGCGTAGATCAGGAAGGAGTCCATGAAGCGCAGCAGGATCGCGATGGTCAGCACGCCGCGCAGCTTGGGTAGCTGGATGTGGCGGAACACCGCCCAGGCCGAGGCGCCGTCGATCCGCGCCGCGTGATAGTAGGCCTCGGGGATCGCGCGCAGGCCGGCGTAGACCAGGAGCACCACCAGCGGCGTCCAGTGCCAGACCTCCATCAGCATGACGGTGATCCAGGCGTCGAGCGGCGCCGAGCTGTGCTCGAAGTGAATCCCCAGCCCGTTGATCGCGCGCCCGAGCAGGCCGATGTCGGGCCGGGTGAAGACGATCCAGATGGTGCCGATCACGTTCCAGGGAATCAGCAGCGGCAGCGCCAGCAGAACCAGCGACACCGACACCCCCCAGCCGCGGCTCGGCATGGCGAGCGCGATGGCGATGCCGAGCGGAATCTCGATCAGCAGCACCAGGCCCGAGAACAGCAGCTGACGCAGCAGCGCGTCGTGGAGGCGCGGATCGCCCAGCACGTTCTCGAACCACTCGGTGCCGACGAAGAACCGCTCGCCGCCGAAGATGTCCTGGACCGAGTAGTTGACCACGGTCATCAGCGGAATGATCGCCGAGAACGCGACGACCAGGAAAACCGGGAGAACCAGGACCCAGGCGCGGTTGTCGGCCCACTTGTTCATGCTCGTCGCACTCCTACCCGACCAGCTGTCCGTCGGCGTAGAGCCGCGTCCAGCGCGGCGGAAACACCAGGCGCGCGCGCGCGCCGGGCAGCGCCTGCTGTTCCGGCAGCTTGGCCTTGATCTGGCGGTCGCCGAGACGCAGCGTCACCAGCTTGAAGTTGCCGAGGTCCTCGGCGCGCTCGACCCTGGCGGCGATGCCGCCGCTCTCGTCGAAGCCGACGAACTCCGGCCGGATGCCGAGCTCGAGACTGCCCTCGGCGCGCGCCGCCGCGCTGGCCGCCGCCTCGGACAGCTCGATGCGCAGGCCGTCGACCAGCGCGCTTCGGCCCTCCACGCGACACGGCAGGAAGTTCATGCCGGGGCTGCCGATGAAGTGGCCGACGAAGCGGTGACGCGGCGCTTCGAAGAGCTCCTGCGGCGTGCCGATCTGCAGAATCTGGCCCTCGTGCATCACCACCACCTGGTCGGCGAAGGTCAGCGCCTCGTTCTGGTCGTGGGTGACGTAGACCAGCGTCAGGCGGTAGCGCGCATGGATCTGCTTCAGCTTGCGGCGCAGTTGCCACTTGTGATGGGGATCGATCACGGTCAGCGGCTCGTCGAACAGGATCGCCGCCACGTCGCTGCGCACCAGGCCGCGGCCGAGCGAGAGCTTCTGCCTGGCGTCGAGCCCGAGCGCGCGGGCGCGGCGCTTGAGATCGCCGGCGAGATCCAGCATCTCCGCGACCTCCGCCACGCGGGCCTCGATCTCGCGCCGCGCGATGCCGCGGTTCTTCAGCGGAAAGGCCAGGTTCTCGGCCACCGTCATGGTGTCGTAGATCACCGGAAACTGGAAAACCTGGGCGATGTTGCGCGCCACCGTCGGGGTGTCGGTGACGTCGCGGCCGTCGAACAGCACCCGTCCTTCGCTCGGCCGGACGAGGCCCGAGATCACGTTGAGCAGCGTCGTCTTGCCGCAGCCCG
>JBOHKJ010000246.1:0-4788 GCA_050728975.1 Kiloniellales bacterium
AGGCATAGACCACGGCGTGCCAGTACGGCTTCCAGGTATTCGCCAGCGCCTGCCCGGTCATGAAGCTGGCAAAGCCCATGACAACCAGCGTGACGGTGATGAAGACCGGCCAGGTGGTGCCCAAGAATTCCATGCTTGCGTCCGTCTCTTGCGCGGCGCTCAGCCGCCTTCGAGGTAGGCCTTGCGGACCTCCTCGTTCGCCAGCAGCTCGCGCCCGGTACCCTGCAACAGAATACGACCGTTCGCCATGACATAGCCCCGGCTGGCGAGACGCAGCGCATGATAGGCATTCTGCTCGACCAGCAGAATCGTCATGTGCTGGCGTCTGTTGATGTCCTCGATGACACGAAATATCTGCTTCACCAGCAGCGGCGCAAGGCCCAGCGACGGCTCATCCAGCAGCAACAGGCGCGGCCGGCTCATCAGCGCGCGGGCGATCGCCAGCATCTGCTGCTCGCCGCCCGACAGTGTGCCGCCGCGCTGGTTGCGGCGCTCCTTGAGGCGCGGGAAAAGCTCGAAGACCGTCTCCAGGTCCTCCTCGAACTTTTCCTCGGGTGCGGTGGTCGCGCCCATCTGCAGATTCTCCATCACCGTCATGCGCGGAAAGATGCGCCTCCCCTCGGGCGACTGCGCTATTCCGAGCCGAACGATCTCGTAAGTCGGTAACTGGGTGATGTCGCGGCCCTCGAAGAGCACGTGGCCCGCCGCTGCGCGCGGATTGCCGAAGACCGTCATCAGCAGCGTCGACTTTCCGGCGCCGTTAGCGCCGATCAGCGTCACGATCTCGCCTTCCTGGACCTCGAGGTCGATGCCTTTCAAGGCCTCGATATTGCCATAGAAGGTATGAATGCCGCGGACCTGGAGCATCGCCATCAATCGTCCCGTTTCGCCTCGTCCTGGGCCGCCACTTCGGGAAGGTCGTGGGCCACGACATCGGGCAGTTCTTCGTCTTCGCCCTCGCCGAGATAGGCACGGACGACGGCGGGGTCGACGCGCACCTGGTCAGGCGAGCCGTCGGAAATCTTGCGCCCGTAGTCGAGCACCACGATGTGATCGGAAATCTCCATCACCACGCTCATATCGTGCTCGATCAGCAGTACGCCGATCTCGTGCTCGTCGCGGATGAAACGAAGCAGTTCGTTAAGCTCCGCAGATTCGCGCGGATTGAGGCCCGCCGCCGGCTCGTCCAGGCACAGCAGGCGCGGCTCCATGCACATCGCACGGACGATCTCCAGTCGCCGCTGGGCGCCGTAGGGGAGATTGCCAGCCTCGACGTCGGCCTGCTCGGTCAGGCGTACCCTGTCGAGCCAGTAGCGCGCCTTCTCGACGGCGTCTTTTTCGGCCCTGCTGTAGACTTTGGCGCCGAACAGGCCGAGCAACGAGAAGCCCGACGCCCGCATTAGCTTGTTGTGCTGGGCGACGATCAGGTTCTCCAGCACCGACATGCGCGGGAAGAGTCGGATGTTCTGGAAGGTTCTGCCGACTCCAGCCTGCTGCGCGGTCTGATAGCTGTCCAACTGCTCCAGCAGGAAATCGCCGCTCGGGTGATGCAGCGTGAGCCGTCCCACGGTCGGCTTGTAGAAGCCGGTCAGACAGTTGAAGACCGTGGTCTTGCCGGCGCCGTTGGGACCGATGATCGCGGTGATCCGCCGGTCGGCCGCCTGAAAGGAGACGTCATCGATGGCAACCAGGCCACCGAATCGCATGCTGAGATGCTCGACGGTGAGCAGCGGGCGGCCGCCCCCTGGTACCTCCGCGAGATCCGGCGCCACAGCCGCGCTCATCCCGCGGCTCCCTTGCCGCCGCGCCCGAACATCCTGATGGTCGGCTCGCGATGGGCCAGGAGCCCGGCCGGCCGCCACAGCATGATCAGCACCATGGCAGCGCCGAAGGCCAGCATGCGGAAGTCCTGCAGCTCGCGGAAGAACTCGGGCAGGCCGATCAACAGTAAGGCGGCGATGACCACGCCGATCTGGCTGCCGAAGCCGCCGAGCACCACCACGGCCAGGACCACTGCCGATTCGATGAAGGTGAAGCTTTCCGGCGATATGAACCCCTGGCGGGTGGCAAAGAAAGAGCCCGCGAAGCCGCCGAACATCGCACCGATGCCGAAAGCCGTAAGCTTGGTGTTGCGCGGATTGATCCCCAGCGAACGGCAAGCGGTCTCGTCCTCGCGCAGGGCCTCCCAGGCGCGCCCAGCCGGAAGGCGCCGGATGCGCATGGTGAAGAGATTGACGACCAGCGCGAGCGCCAGGATCAGGTAATAGAGGAAAACGATCCGCTGAATCGGATCGTACTCGATGCCGAAGAGCTCGTGAAAAGCCTGTTCTCCTTCATCCGGGGCCCGGGTGAACACCGCCAGGCCGAAGAAGCTCGGCCGCGGAATGCCGGACACGCCCGCCGGTCCGTTGGTGAAGTCGTACCAGTTGAGCAGGATGATGCGGATCATCTCGCCGAAGCCGAGCGTCACGATGGCGAGATAGTCGCCGCGCAGACGCAGCACCGGGAAGCCGAGGATCACGCCGGCCATGGCCGCCATGAAGCCGGCGAAAGGCAGACAGGTCCAGAATCCAAAGCCGAAGTATTGGGCGAGCAGCGCGTAGGAATAGGCGCCGACCGCATAGAAGGCCACGTAGCCCAGGTCGAGCAGGCCGGCAAGACCCACCACGATGTTGAGGCCCCAGCCCAGCATCACGTAGGTCATCACCAGAATGCCGATGTCGAGCAGGCGCCGATCGACCCCCGGCAGGAACGGGAAGGCGATCGCCGCGCCGAACAGCAACGGCCCGACCACCCAGGCCACTCTTTGCACCTTGGCGCCGAGGCGGTCCATGCGCTCCTCGCGCTCCTCGTCGGTGAGCGACGAGGAGTGCTGCCACACGCGCAACCCGGCGCGCAGCGTGAAGACGAAGGTGATGAGCGCGAGAATCCAGCCAACGACCGGCGAGTCGAACGGCAGGAAGTTCGAGATTGCTGCGTCGTCTCGATAGACGAGGTCGGCAAGGTCGACGCCTAGCAGGAGCACCGTCAGTACAGCACCGCCGTTGAGCACAGGCAGCGGCCGGTTCTCGCGCAGCAGAACGAGGCCGATCCGGCCGATGAAAGCGTAGGCGACGACGAAGGCGACGTCGTCGAAGCGTGTCACGATCGCGAGGCCGCCGGGCACATCGGCGATCCGGAAGCCGACCAGGCCGAAACACAGAGCCAGCACGATGGCGGCGGTGATGCCCGCCTCTTTCAGCATTGCCGGGAGATCGAGCTCCTTCTCCCCTTCGCGCGCGGCAACCGCGGCCACCGGCTTTGCCACAGCCATCGGCTCTTAGACCTTCTCGATGTCGGGTTTGCCGAGCAGGCCGGTGGGCCGGAAGATCAGCACCAGCACCAAGACCGAAAAGGCGGCCACGTCCTTGTACTCGACCGTGAAGTAACCGGACCAGAAGGCCTCGATCATGCCAATCAGCAGGCCACCCAGCATCGCCCCCGGCAGCGAGCCGATGTCGCCCAGAACGGCCGCGGTGAAGGCTTTGATGCCGGCGAGGAAACCGATATAGAAATCGATCACGCCGTAGTACATCAGGAACATCGTACCGGCGACCGAGGCGAGCACCGCGCCCATCAAAAAGGTGAGCGAGATCGTCCGGTCGACGTTGACTCCTATCAACGCCGCCATGCCGCGATCCTGCTCGCAAGCGCGTTGCGCACGTCCCAGGGACGTTCGAGCGATGACGGTCGAGAAAATCAACATCAGGAGCGTGGTCATAACGATGATGATCATCTGCATGTAGGAGAGCGATACGACGTAGTCGCCCTGTCGGACCAGCTCGACGCCGCCAGTGATCACCGGCTGCATCGGCTTGTTGCGCGCCGACTGCAGCAGCTGCACATAGTTCTGCAAAAAGATCGACATGCCGATCGCGGTGATGAGCGCTGCCAGGCGCGGCGAGGCGCGCAGGCCGCGATAGGCGACGCGCTCCAGGGTCCAGCCGTAGACCGAAGTCAGCATCATCGCCATCACCAGCACGATGAGGATCGCCAGCGGCACCCAGGTAATGCCGACGATACCTAGCACGAGAAAGGTAATGATCGAGATGAAGGCGCCAATCATGAAGATTTCGCCGTGAGCGAAATTGATCATGCCGATGATGCCGTAGACCAGCGTGTAGCCGATCGCAATGAGCCCGTAGATCGAGCCCAGGGTCACCCCATTGATGAGCTGACTAAGAAAGTACTCGAAGGTGTCCTGCATCCGCTCCCCTGACGCCCGGCACGACCCCGTTCTCTCCCCTCCCTTCTTGAGTCGGGAGGTGGAGCGCGCAACAGAATTCCCCGAAACTGCAGCCCGCGCAAGCACAGCGAAGCGGCAGGAGGAATGTAGCGGGGCGAAGTGCTATCCCAGGTGGTGGGGTCGTCGCAAGCTCTTTGCGACGATAATTTGCGTCGTCACTAGCCTCGGCGGACGGATCGCGCGCCGGCAAGCGGTCGCTCGTGCGCGCTCATGCGTCGCGCGATGACCATCTCCAAGCGCTTGAGGGCGGCGCGCTTCAGCGCCTCTTCGCCGGCCTCGGGGGCGCCGACGATCGAAACCTCGATCAAGGTCTCGGAATCGACCGCCGAGACCTTGACGTAGGCGCCGACCTGGTAGAACTCGAAGAGGACTTCGCGCGGCCTGTCCATGGCCAAAAAGGCTACGCCGGGGCTGCCAACAAACCCTTAAGTAGCCGCCGCCAGAAGGGCCGCGCAGAGGCTGCGAATTGCCGGCGCGTCGAGGGCCCGGCAGTTGGCCTCGAT
>JBOHKJ010000247.1:0-5201 GCA_050728975.1 Kiloniellales bacterium
CAGCTTGTCGGCACGGTGCCAGGCCTGCGCCTCTTCGGTCTTGGAATCGGCGAAGCGCCGCATCTGCTGCCTCATCGCCTCCAGGGTTTCGTCGCCCAGCCCCGTCGCGCCGAAGGTGCCGCTATCCAGGCTCGCGATCAGCAAATCGGCAATCCGCATGCGGGTCGGCGCCGCGTTGCCGTTGTGGCGCAGCGACAGCGCGGAGAGCGACTCCAGCGGGGCGAGCGCCGGCGCCTCCAGGCCGAGGTCGCCCGGCCGCACCATCTCGACCTGGCTGAGCGCGATGCCGCCGGCGAGCTGGCTGAGATATTCGCCGAAGCCCGCTTCCAGGATCAGCGTCTCCAGCTCGCCCAGCTGGCCCACTGCTTCCAGGCGCTCGGCCCAGTCCAGCAGCTCGCCGAGCGCGGCAACGTAAGTGGCGATCCAGGCGAATCCGTGGGCGGCGAACTGCTCGCGGTCGAGGCGCTGCGCGTCGAGCGGGCCGCCGTTGGCGACCCGCCGGCGAATTGCGTCATGGGCGTGCGCAAGGTAGTCCTCGGCGCCCTGCAGCGCCTCGCGGCAGGCGATCAGGCTCTCGCCGCGCCCCGCCGCCTCGCTGCTACGCTTTGCCACGCTTCCTGCCTGCAGTTTCACCAGATCGGTCCCTTCGCGCTCTCACGCTTCCCGCGCTTCGTCGAGCGTGCGCATGCCGGGCCGCTTGGCCTGCACCAGCACCGCCATGTTGCCGGGCTTGTGCTTGTTGGCACGCATTTTGGTGTGGGCGCGGGGAATCTCGCTCCAGGGGAAGACCTCGGACATGCAGGGGTCGATCCGTCGCTCGATCACCAGCTGGTTGGCCTGGCTCGCCTGCAGCAGGTTGGCGAAGTGGCTGCCCTGGATGCGCTTCTGGCGCATCCAGACGAAGCGCGCGTCGAAGGTGAGGTTGTAGCCGGTGGTGCCGGCGCAGAACACCACCATGCCGCCGCGCTTCACCACGAAGCAGGAGACCGGGAAGGTCTGCTCGCCCGGATGCTCGAACACGAAATCGACGTCGTTACCCTTGCCGGTGATCTCCCAGATCGCCTTGCCGAAGGCGCGCACGCGCTTCATGTAGTCGCCGTAGCCGCCGTGATCCATCACCGGCGGAAGCTGGCCCCAGCAGTCGAACCTGCTGCGGTCGATGACGCCCTTGGCGCCGAGCTGCAGCACGAAATCGCGCTTGCTCTCGTCGCTGATGACGCCGATCGCGTTGGCGCCGGCAGTCGCGATCAGCTGCACCGCCATCGAGCCGAGACCCCCGGAGGAGCCCCACACCAGCACGTTGTGCCCCGGCCTCAGGATGTGCGGGCGGTGGCCGAACAGCATCCGGTAGGCGGTGGCGAGCGTCAGCGTGTAGCAGCCCGACTCTTCCCAGGTGAGATGCAGCGGGCGCTTCATCAGCTGGCGGTCCTGCACCCGAGCGAACTGCGCGAAGCTGCCGTCCGGCGTCTCGTAGCCCCAGATGCGCTGGCTCGGCGAGAACATCGGGTCGCCGCCGTTGCATTCCTCGTCGTCGCCGTCGTCCTGGTTGCAGTGGACGACGACCTCGTCGCCGACCTTCCAGCGCGTCACCTTGCTGCCGACCGCCCAGACCACCCCCGTCGCGTCGGAGCCGGCGACGTGATAGGGCGCCTTGTGGACGTCGAAGGGCGAGATCGGCGTGCCGAGCGCGGCCCACACGCCGTTGTAGTTGACGCCGGCGGCCATCACCATCACCAGCACCTCGTGGCTGTCCACCGAGGGCGTCTCGACCACCTCGACCTGCATCGCCGTCTCCGGCTCGCCGTGGCGCTCGCGCCGGATCGCCCAGGCGTACATTTTCGCCGGCACGTGTCCCAGCGGCGGAATCTCGCCGACCTCGTAGAGGTCCTTGGCCGGAGCAGCCGGTGCGGCGCTCGAGACCGGCGAAAGGGGGGCTGCGGCGGCGGCCTGACTCATGGGTCGTCTCCTGCTGGGCTCGTAAGGATCGGACTTGACTCTTATCGGTGGCTCGGCTTTTTTGCAATGCACAAAAGACGGCTTGTTACCTTTGGCATCGTTAACCGGGAATTTTCCTGCTCTGTTTAAGATTAGAGGATAACTTTATTGCCTTCTCGAAGGGGATCATGAGCGCCGACGGGCATAAGAGACCGCCGACCGGGGTCGAATCTTCCGCGATGCAAAAGGAAGCCTCTCCACCCCCGCGCGAAGGCGCCGCTCCGGTCGGCCAGGCGCCCAAGAGCCCGCGGCGCGATCCGCCCTGGATCTTCCGCACCTATGCCGGCCATTCGACCGCGGCGGCCTCCAACGCGCTCTATCGCCAGAACCTGGCGCGCGGCCAGACCGGCCTCTCGGTTGCCTTCGACCTGCCGACCCAGACCGGCTACGACGCCGACCACCCGCTCGCGCGCGGCGAGGTCGGCAAGGTCGGCGTGCCGATCGCCCATCTCGGCGACATGGTGGCCCTCTTCGAGGGCATTCCACTGGCGCGCATGAACACCTCGATGACCATCAACGCCACCGCGCCGTGGCTGATGGCGCTCTACATCGCCGCGGCTGAAGGGCAGGGTGCCGAGCGCGCGGCGCTCAACGGCACGACTCAGAACGACATATTGAAAGAGTATCTGGCGCGCGGCACCTACATCTTCCCGCCCGCGCCCTCGCTGCGGCTGGCCGGCGATCTCATTGCCTTCACCTGCGCGGAGGTGCCGCGCTGGAACCCGGTCAATGTCTGCAGCTATCACCTGCAGGAAGCCGGCGCCACGCCGGTGCAGGAGCTGGCCTTCACGCTCGCCAACGCGGTGGCGCTGCTCGATTCGGTGAAGGCGCGCGGCCAAGTGCGCCAGGAAGACTTCGCGCGCGCCGTCGGTCGCATCTCCTTCTTCGTCAACGCCGGCCTCAAGCTCGTCACCGAGCTCTGCAAGCTGCGCGCCTTCGGCATCCTGTGGGACGAGATCTGCCGTGAGCGCTACCGCATCGAGGACCCCAAGCTGCGCCGCTTCCGCTACGGCGTGCAGGTGAACTCGCTGGGTCTCACCGAGCAGCAGCCGGAGAACAACGTCTATCGCATCCTGCTGGAGATGCTGGCGGTGGTGCTTTCCAAGGACGCGCGCGCACGCGCGGTGCAGCTTCCGGCCTGGAACGAGGCGCTCGGGCTCCCGCGCCCCTGGGACCAGCAGTGGTCGCTGCGCCTGCAGCAGATTCTCGCTTTCGAGACCGACCTCCTCGACCACGACGACCTCTTCGCCGGCTCGCGCGTGATCGAGGAAAAGACCGCGGCTCTTGCCGCCGAGGCGCGCGACGAGCTGGCGCGCATCGAGGCGCTAGGCGGTGCGGTGGCGGCGATCGAGAGCGCCTACATGAAGGAGCGTCTGGTCGAGAGCAACGCGCGGCGCCTCGCCGCCATCGAGTCCGGCGAAGAGATTGTGGTCGGCGTCAATGCCTACACGGAATCCGCGCCCTCGCCGCTCGCCGCCGGCAGCGACGGCGGTTTTCTCGCACCCGATCCAAACGCCGAGGCGGGGCAGGTCGCGCACCTCGTCGAATGGCGCAAGGGCCGCGACGCTCGCGCAGTCGAAAGCGCACTGGCGCAGCTCTCCGACGACGCCAAGGAAAGTCGCAACGTGATGCCGGCCTCGATCGCCTGCGCCAAGGCCGGTGTCACCACCGGCGAGTGGGCCGACGCGCTGCGCCGTGTCTTCGGCACCTATCGCGCGCCGACCGGTGTCGCGCGTCTTACCGGCCGCTCCAACGCGCCCGATCTGGCGGCGCTTCAGGAACGGGTCGACGCGCTGGCCAGTGCGCTCGGTCGCCGCCCGCGTATCCTGGTCGGCAAGCCGGGGCTCGACGGTCACTCCAACGGCGCCGAGCAGATCGCGCTGCGGGCCCGCGACGCCGGCTTCGAGGTATCCTACCAGGGCATTCGTCTCACGCCGCGCGAGATCGCCGCTGCCGCGCGCGACGAAAAGGTCGATCTTATCGGCCTCTCGCTGCTTTCGGGCTCGCACGTGGCGCTGGTCGAGGCGGTCGTCGCCGAGCTGAAGCGCGCCGGGCTCACGCAACTTCCGCTGGTGGTCGGCGGCATCGTTCCCGAGGCCGACGCCACCCGGCTGCGCGGGCTGGGTGTCGCTGCGGTCTTCACCCCCAAGGATTTCGACCGCACGGCAATCCTGGATTCGCTGCTCGCGCTGGTGGCCCGAAGGGAACATTAGAGCCGCCATGACGGTCTCATAACATTGTGGCCGGCCGACGGCCGGTCGTTCGCGGCGGCTGTTTCCATTTCCGGGCCGCCATCAGAGGGGAGGAAACAATGCTGTTGCAGAGAATTTTCCGGGCCATGGCTGTGCCGATGGCCGTCGTCATGTTCCTCGCGAGCGGCCCGCTACCCGCCGCTCAGGCCGCAATGGTGTCGACCGATCAGGTCCTAGAGCAGGAAACGGTCGCCCAGGAGCGCGGCCGTATTCTCGACTTCCTCGCTCGCGACGAGGTGCGCAATCAGATCCAGTCGATGGGTGTGAGCCCGAACGAGGCTGCGGCCCGGGTCCAGGCACTCTCCGACGCCGAGGTGATGGAGATCGCCGCCCACTTCGACGAGCAGCCGGCCGGTCAGAGCGTAGTCGGCGTCCTGGTCGGTGCCGCGCTCTTGATATTCGTCATTCTGCTGATAACCGACCTGCTTTGCTGGACCTCGGTGTTCAACTTCACCCGCTGCGTCGACTAAGATCGCGCGTGCGTCTCGCGTCTCGCTGCGGCGTTCTGCTGGCCGTCCTGCTTTCGGCCTGCGCTGCGCCGCAGACGCAGCAGCTGCTCTCGGCGCCCGGCGGTCTGCCGCCGCGCGCCGAGGTCGGCGCTGTGCCGTTCTACTCGCAGGAGGCTTACTACTGCGGGCCGGCGGCGCTCGCCATGGTGCTGACCTGGTCCGGCGATCCGGTCACCCAGGACGAGCTGGCGCCGGAAGTCTATACGCCGGGGCGCGAGGGTACGCTGCGCAGCGATGTCCTGGCCGCGGCACGGCGTCACGGACGCCTCGCGGTTCAGGTCGACGATCTTCGGGCGCTGTTGTCGGAGCTCGCCGCCGGCCATCCGGTGGTGGTGTTCCAGAACCTGGCGCTGCCGATCGCTCCGCAGTGGCACTTCGCGGTCGCCTTCGGTTACGACCTCGAACGGCGCCAGCTCTTGCTCCACTCCGGCACCGAGGCGCGGCG
>JBOHKJ010000248.1:0-9535 GCA_050728975.1 Kiloniellales bacterium
GTCTACGGCTTCGCCAAGCAGTCGCGCGGCCACGCCAAGATCTACAGCGAGGAAGGTCACGGGACGACGGTACGGCTCTATCTGCCCTGCCGCCCGGAGGGCAAGATCGTGGAGCGGCCGGAGCGCTCGGCGAGTGCCAGCCACCTCGGCGGCGGCGAGACGATCCTGGCCGTCGAAGACGATCCTCTGGTGCGCGACATGGTCATTCGTTACCTGAGCGAGCTCGGCTATCAGGTCGTCGAGGCCTCGAACGGACCGGAGGCGCTCGAGGTGGTGGAGGGCGCCCTGCCGATCGATCTGATATTCACCGACGTGGTGATGCCGGGTGGAATGACCGGCCGGCAGCTGATCGACAAAGCGAAAACGCTGCGACCGGGCATCAAGGCGCTCTACACCTCGGGCTACACCGAGAATTCCATCATGCACCACGGACGCCTCGACCCCGGGGTCGACTTCCTCTCGAAGCCTTACAAGCAGTGGGACCTGGCGCTCAGAATTCGCGAGATACTCGACCGGTAGCGGGAGCGCGGCGCGGGCCATCCGTTCCACTGGCCGTCCCACTGGCCGCTCCACTGGCTGCGCGCCCGGCGGGCACTTTTCTTTTTGCGCCGCCGGCCTATGCTGGCGGCCGGCATGCCGCCGGCAGGAACCAGGACGATGGCCGTCAACCAGCTCCCTTCCTTCGACTTCGCGCTGGGCGAGACCGCCGACCTGCTGCGCGACACCGCCATGTCCTTCGCCAGCGAGGAGATCGCGCCACGCGCCGCCGAGATCGACCGCAGCAACGAGTTCCCGCGCGACCTCTGGCCCAAGCTGGGCGCGCTCGGCCTGCACGGAATTACCGTGGAAGAGGAGTACGGCGGCGCCGGCATGGGCTATCTGGAGCACTGCGTGGCGATGGAGGAGATCAGCCGCGCTTCGGCCAGCGTGGGGCTCAGCTACGGCGCGCATTCCAACCTCTGCGTCAACCAGATCCGCCGCAACGGCAGCGAAGCGCAGAAGCGCAAGTACCTGCCGAAGCTGATCTCCGGCGAGCAGGTCGGCGCGCTGGCGATGAGCGAGCCGGGCGCGGGCTCCGATGTGGTCGGCATGAAGACTCGCGCCACGAAGAAGGGCGACCGCTACGTCTTGAATGGCAACAAGATGTGGATCACCAACGGGCCCGATGCCGAGGTCCTGATCGTCTACGCCAAGACCGATCCGGATGCCGGCCCGCGCGGCATCACCGCCTTCCTGGTCGAAAAGGGCATGAAGGGCTTCGCGACGGCGCAGAAGCTCGACAAGCTCGGCATGCGCGGCTCCAATACCTGCGAGCTGGTGTTCGAGGACTGCGAGGTGCCTGCCGAGAACGCGATCGGGAAGGTTGGCGGCGGCGTCAAGGTGCTGATGAGCGGCCTGGACTACGAGCGGCTGGTGCTTTCGGCCGGCCCCATCGGCATCATGCAGGCCTGCCTCGACGTGGTGGTGCCCTACCTTCACGAGCGCAAGCAGTTCGGCAAGCCGATCGGCGAGTTCCAGCTCATGCAGGGCAAGCTGGCCGACATGTACACCACCATGAACGCCGCCAAGTCCTATGTTTACGCGGTGGCGCGCGCCTGCGACCGCGGCGGCACGACGCGCGCGGACGCCGCCGGCGCGATCCTCTTCGCCGCCGAGAAGGCGACCTGGATGGCGCTCGAGGCGATCCAGGCGCTGGGCGGCACCGGCTACATCAACGAGAGCCCCCCCGGGCGCCTGCTGCGCGACGCCAAGCTCTACGAAATCGGCGCCGGCACCTCGGAGATCCGCCGCTGGCTGATCGGCCGCGAGCTCTTCGATGCAACCGCATGAGAGGAGGGGGCGGTGGCGCTCGAAATGAAGGCTGCTTGCGAGCTCTGCGTGCGCGGCCTGTCGCACGATGCGCTGGCCTACATCTGCAGCTACGAATGCACCTTCTGCGCCTCCTGCACGGAGCTGAAGGAGCATCGCTGCCCCAACTGCGGCGGCGAGCTCGTGCCGCGTCCGCGCCGCATCGTCGAGACGATGATCGGGTGATCGAAGCGCGCAAATTCGGGTCGGCCAGGGACCGAATGTCATGCCGACCGTCCTGATCACCGGCGCCAGCCGCGGCCTGGGGCTGGAGTTCGCGCGTTCTTTCGCCACGGACGGCTGGACCGTTCATGCCGCCTGCCGCCGGCCGGCCAAGGCGACGGCGCTCGCCGAGCTGGCGCCTCAGGTCGAGCGTCATCGCCTCGACGTCACCGACGCCCTGCAGGTTGCGGCACTGGCGCGCCGGCTCGGCGACGAGCCGATCGACCTGCTGCTCAACAACGCCGGCATCTACGGACCCAAGACGGCCTTCGGCGAGAGCGACTACGAAAGCTGGCTCGGGATTTTCAATGTCAACACCCTCGGCCCCATGCGAATGACCGAGGCCTTCGTCGAGCATGTGGCGAGGAGCGAACGGCGGCTGATCGTCAACGTCACCTCGCGGCTCGGCTCGATCGGCGAGAACAGCGGCGGCCGCTTCGCCTACCGCAGCTCCAAGGCCGCACTCAACATGATCGGCAACAGTCTTGCCATCGAGCTGAAGCCGCGCGGCATAACCGTGCTGATGGTCCATCCCGGCTGGGTCCAGACCGACATGGGCGGGCCGAGCGCCTCGATCACGCCGGAGCAGAGCATCGCCGGCCTGCGCAAGGTGTTCGACCGGGCCACGCCTGCCGACAGCGGCCGCTTCTTCGACTGGAAAGGCGAGGAGGTGCGGTGGTGAGCGGACTCGTCTATCACCTCGCCCAGCTCAACGTCGCCCGCGCGCTGGCGCCGCTCGACGATCCCAAGCTCGCCGACTTCATGGCCGCGCTCGACCGCATCAACGCGCTCGCCGATGCCGCGCCCGGCTTCGTCTGGCGCCTGCAGGGCGACAGCGGCAATGCCACCGACATCCGCCACGACCAGGACCCCAACCTGCTGGTCAATCTCTCGGTCTGGGAAGGTAGCGAGCCGCTGTTCGACTACGTCTACAAGTCCGCCCACAGCGCCGTCATGGCGCGGCGGCGCGAATGGTTCGAGAAGCGCGCGGGGCCGCATCTGGTGCTCTGGTGGCTGCCGGCCGGCGCACTGCCTAGCGTGAACGAGGCGATGGCGCGCCTTGCGCGTCTTGCCGCCGAAGGGCCGACGCCGGCCGCCTTCACCTTCAAACAGCGTTTCGCACCGCCGGCCGCCGCGATGCCCGCAGGATTGGCCGATGCCGCTCGATGAGCAGCAGAGCCTGATCCGCGACACCGCGCGCGCGTTTGCCGCCGAGCGCCTCGCGCCCTTTGCCGCGGAGTGGGACCGCGAGGCGCGCTTTCCCGCCGAGGCGGTGGCCGAGATGGGCAAGCTCGGCTTCCTGGGCATGCTGGTGCCCCCGGAATGGGACGGCGCCGGCGCCGACAACGTCTCCTATGCGCTGGCGGTGATCGAGATCGCGGCCGGCGACGCCTCCTGCTCGACCATCATGTCGGTCCACAACTCGGTCGGCTGCCTGCCGGTCCTGAAGTTCGGCAGCGACTGGCAGAAGGAGACTTACCTCAAGCCGATGGCGCGCGGCGAGGCGCTCACGGCCTTCTGCCTGACCGAGCCGGGCGCCGGCTCCGACGCTTCGGCGATCGTCACCCGCGCCGAGAAGCAGGGCAACGGCTACGTCCTGAACGGCGTCAAGCAGTTCATCTCCTCGGGACAAAGCGCCAAGCTGGCGATCGTCTTCGCCGTCACCGATCCCGCCAAGGGCAAGAAGGGCATCAGCGCGTTCGTCGTGCCCACCGACACGCCGGGATACAAGGTGGCGAGCGTCGAGAAGAAGCTCGGCCAACGCGCGTCGGACACCTGCCAGATCGTCTTCGAGAACCTCAAGCTGCCGCCGGAGAACCGGCTGGGCGAGGAAGGGGAGGGCTACAGGATCGCGCTCGCCAATCTGGAAGGCGGGCGGATCGGCATCGCCGCGCAGGCGGTCGGCATGGCGCGTGCGGCTTACGAGGCGGCTGCCGCCTACGCCGCAGAGCGCAAGGCCTTCGGCAAGGCGATCCGCGAGCATCAGGCGGTCGGCTTTCGCCTCGCCGACATGGCGACCCAGATTCATGCGGCCGAGCTGATGGCGATCCACGCCGCGCAGCTGCGCGACGCCGGCCAGCCCTGCCTCAAGGAAGCGGCGATGGCCAAGCTCTTCGCCGCCGAGATGGCCGAGCGCGTCGCCTCCGACGCAATCCAGATTCACGGCGGCTACGGCTACCTCAACGACTATCCGGTCGAGCGCATCTACCGAGATGTGCGGGTCTGCCAGATCTACGAGGGCACCAGCGACATCCAGCGCCTGGTGATTTCCCGCGCGCTCGCCGGCGAGCGCTGACACGGGCGCCTGCCGCACCCTCGTGCCGACGGGGCCAGGGGATCAGGTCGGCAGCTATGCGCTCCCGGACTCGCGACGGTCTTCGCGGGAGCAGGGCAAATACAGCTCGACCTGGGTGCCGACCCCCAGCTCGCTGCCGATCTCGACGTACCCGCCTGCCTCCCTCGCGAAGTTGTGCACCTGCGACAGGCCGAGGCCGGTGCCGCCTTCCTTCTCCTTGGTGGTAAAGAAGGGCTCGAATATCCGATCCAAGGTCTCCCGGTTCATGCCCGACCCGCTGTCGGCAACTACAATCTGCGCGTAGTCCCCCGGAGTCTTGTCGGTCCCTGCGCCGATCGAGACGCTCCTGGTGGTGATACGGATGGTCCCGCCCTCAGGCATTGCGTGCGAGGCGTTGACCACGATATTCAGGATGGCGGCGTCGAACTGCGAGCGGCTGATCGCGCAGGTGCCGATTCCTTTTTGGAGCTCGATCGAAACCTTCACCTTCCTTCCCGCCGATTGGCGAATAAGGATCTCCAGCGACTGCAACAGCCGGTTCGGATACTCGGGCTGTCGCTCGAACTCCTGCCGCTTCGCATAGTCCAAAAGTCCGGCCGTCAATCTGGCGCCGCGATCGATGGCTTGCTGTATCCCCTCCAACAGCGGCTCCGTCACGCCTCCCTTGCGGACGATCCTGAGCCCGCTGGAAAGGACCGCGAGAACGTTGCGGAAATCGTGCGCTACGCTGCTCGTCATCTGGCCCAGCGTCTCCAGCCTGTAGGCCATGAGAGCCCGCTGCTCGAGCATTTGCATCTCCAGTCGGCGGCGCTCGGCCATGACGAAGATCAGCAGGATCAGAACGCCGATGAAGGCCACGCCAAAGGCAACCAGTCGCGCGGAGCGACGCCAGCCGGCCAAGGCGACATACGTATTCACGGCCGTGGTAACGACGAGCGGAAATCCGTCGACGGCCTTGTAGCCGATTATCGCGTTATCCCCAGCGAGGGAGACGCCGGGGAAGACGCCTTCGTGGGAGTGCGGAAGGTGTTCGGCGAACAGCTGCAGGTTCGACAGATTCTTGCCGTAGAGTTCCGGCGTCGGCGGAACGCGCGCGATCAGGGTGCCGTCGACGTGAAACAGCGCGACGGAGTCGAGCTCAGACAGGCTGAGCCGGCGATAGAATGCCTCGAACACGTGCGGCTCGATCGCAGCGACGACGGCGCCGTCGAAGGTCCCGTCGGGGCGCACCAGGCCACGGGAGAGGGGGACGAACCAACGGTCGACCGACCGGCTGACGAGCGGCGCGCCGACGAAGACACCCCTGTCCGGGTCGCGCTGCTGGGCGACGAAGTAGTCGCGGTCGGCCAGAGTGACGTGCGGCGTCTCGGGGTAGTCGGTGTCGTGGACGATGAATCCGTCCGCCCCGATCACGAAGATCGCGCGGAGGTAGGGCAACTCGTCGACCAGGCTTTGCAGTTGCCCGCGAAAAGTAGGGTCGTCGACGGGCAAGGGCGGCCCGCGCTCGATCCGGGCCTTGATCATTCTGAGCGTCAGGTCGCTCGTCTGAAAGACTCGCCGCGTCTGCTCGTTCAGCAGCTCGACTAAGTTGGTTGCCTTGGCGTGCGCGTTCTCGATCTCCGCGCGCCGCGCCTGCCACAAGAGAAGGCCGGCGCCCACGATGACGACGACGATCAGCGCTGTCGCGCCAATGACACCGCCTCTTGTAAGCGACGCTCCGGTGAAGAAGGCGGATAGCTGAGGGGCGATCCGATGGGGCCGGCGGCTGCTCGACGAAGAGACGCGGTCCGGCATCGAATTCCCCCCAAGAAAGAATCGTTGGCAGGGCCCTCCGGGTGAGTCAAGGTCGCTTTAGGATGGGAGCTCGATTCAGTCTTCGAGACTCAGCCAGCGGAGCGGAGCGCGTCGATGACTGCGCGCAGTCCGGCGTCGAGCAGCTTGTCCCGCCGCAGGACCAGCCCGAGCTTGCGACGCAGAGCCGGCGCGAGGGGCTTGGCGACTATCCCTTCGCGCGAACCGCTTCCCGTCACGGCGAGGCGCGGCAGCACCGCGCAGCCGAGACCCGCGCCCACGAGCTCCTTGATCGCCTCGACACTACCGAGCTCCATGATCGGCTTCGGCACCAGTCCGGCGCGCAGGAACCACTCGTCGATCACCCGGCGCGCGTGTCCGCCCGGCTCGTAAAGGACCAGCGGCCAGTCGCCGAGCGCCGCCGCGGTCACGCGTGACGGCGGCGGCGCGCCGTCGGCGGGAAAGATCGCCAGCTGCTCGTCCTCCAGTAGCGGCGTGACTTGGAACATGCGCCCCGGCGCCGGCAGGGTGACGAGCGCGATGTCGATCGCATTGTCCTCCAGCGATCGCAGGATCTCCGGCGTGTTGCCGGTGCGCACCACGATTTCGAGGGCCGGATGGCGGCTGCGAAGCGCGCGCAGGATCGGCGGCAGAAGATAGATACGGGCCGTGGCCCCGGTCCCGAGCCGCACCCGGCCGACCCCGTTGGCTCGATGGCGCTCCACGGCGCCGAGGGCATCGGCAACCGCCGCCTCGATCCGCTGCGCCTGCAGCAGGAGATCGCGGCCGGCGGCGGTTGGCTGCGCGTGCCTGCCCACGCGCTCGAGCAGGCGAACGCCGAGCCGGCGCTCGAGCTGCCTGATCTGGAGGCTCACCGCCGGCTGGGTGAGATTGAGCCGCGCCGCCGCCGCCGAGAAGCTCCCGAGCTCCGCAACGTCGGCAAAGGCTCGCAGTTGATCTAGGTTGAGCTCGCGCATGGCAAAGAATTATTTATTGAAGTCATAAGATCAATAAATTTTGTTTTGGAGTCGCTGGGCCCCATCATCGGCCCCGAGACTGCTGTTCGGGAACCGAGGCCGGGAATGCACGATCTCTCGAGCGCTTCCACGACCACCCTGCGGGCTTGCGAGGAGCGCGACCTGGAGGCGGTGCTGGAGATCTATGCGCACCATGTGCGCGAGGGCCTCGCCTCGTTCGAGATCGAGGTGCCGAGCCTCGAGGAGATGCGGCGGCGCCGGCACGAGCTGGTAGAGCGCGGCTTCCCCTATATCGTCGCCGAGCGTCACGGCCGCCTGGCCGGCTACGCCTATGCGGGTCCCTATCGCCCGCGGCCAGCCTACCGCTTCACGGTCGAGACCTCGGTCTACGTCCGCTCGGGATTGGAACGGCAAGGGCTCGGCCGGCTGCTCCTCGGCGCGCTGCTGGCGGACTGCGAGCGCTGGGGCGCGCGCCAAGCCGTCGCGGTCATCGGGGACAGCGCCAACCGTGCCTCCATCGATCTCCACACGCGCCTCGGATTCCGGAAAGTCGGCACGCTCGCAGCCGTCGGCTTCAAGCTCGGCCGGTGGGTCGATGTCGTTCTGATGCAACGCGCGCTCGGCACACCTCGTGCCGATCCGTGAAGATCCGCGCAGGAGCACCGTTTCGGCTACGACGACGTCCGGAGCGGGCCCGGGCGCATCGGCGGCCTGCCTCCCGATTGCGCTCCCGAGGCGCCTTGCGTTCGGCCGTCACGCCCAGGTAAAGCGACAGGTTCCGCCATACGGTGGCGATAGACTCCGGGTCGAAGGAAGCTAAGTGTCACGACGCGTTACCGTCACGGTCACTCTCGGGGTGACGCAGACTCTCGCTTGGGCCTCGACCTACTACCTGCCGGCGATCCTGGCGGAGCCGATCGCCCGCGAGCTCGGCTTGGCGTCGTCGTGGGTTTTCGCCGCCTTCTCGGGCGCGCTCGTCGTATCGGCGCTGCTCGGGCCAGCGGCGGGACGGGCCATCGACCGCCACGGCGGCCGGGGCATTCTCGCTCTCTCCAACCTCGTCTCCGCGGCCGGGCTGATACTCCTTGCCTTCGCCGAGGGCCCCTGGTCGCTCGGCGCGGCCTGGCTGGTGCTCGGCGTGGGCATGTCGATCGGCCTTTACGATGCCGCCTTCGCGGTGCTCGCCTGGCTTTATGGCGCAACCGCGCGCGGCCCGATCACCGGCATCACGCTCTTTGCCGGGTTCGCCAGCACCGTCGGCTGGCCGATCTCGGCCCTGCTGGACGCCGAGATCGGCTGGCGCGGCACCTGCCTCGTATGGGCCGCTCTGCAGCTTGCCGTCGGCCTGCCACTCAATCGCCTGCTCATTCCGGCGGCGAAGGCGACGGGCGGCCGCGCGGGGGCCGCCGTCGAAGCGGCTCCCTCGAGCGCGCCGCGCCACGCGATGGCGCTGCTCGCCTTCGTGTTCGCCGCGGTCTGGTTCGTCACCGGCGCCATGGCGGCCCACCTGCCGCGGCTCCTCGAGATCGCCGGGGCGACGCCGGCGGCGGCGGTCGCCTTCGCGGCGCTCGTCGGGCCTGCCCAGGTCGCCGGACGGCTGCTGGAGTTCGGGCTGCTGCGGCGTTTTCACCCGCTGGTCTCGGCGCGCCTGGCGGCCATCATGCATCCGCTCGGCGCCGCCGCGGTGCTGGCTTTCGGCGCCCCGACGACAGCTCTTTTCGCCCTGCTGCACGGCGCGGGCAACGGCGTGCTCACCATCGCCAAGGGCACGCTGCCGCTCGCGCTCTTCGGCCCGGTCGGCTACGGCTTGAGACAAGGCCTGCTGAGCGCGCCGTCGCGGTTTTCCCAGGCGCTCGCGCCGCTGCTGTTCGGTGTGCTGATCGACGTCTACGGAACCGGCGCGCTCGCGGTCTCCATCGCCTTGAGTCTGGCCGCCCTCGCGGCGCTCTTCGCGCTGCGGCCGGTTCGTCGCAAGAGCGGAGAGTGAGCTAGTACCAGGCGTCCGGCATGCTCGCCTTCTTGCGGGCGACGAAGTCGCGCAGCGCCTCGTCTCGCCCCGCATCGATCGGCGGCGCCTGGTAGACCTCGAGCAGCTGCGTCCAGCGCTCGAAGGCACGGCGCGCGGCATCCTTGGCGCCGCGCTCGCTCCACTCCTCGACGCTCGAGGAATCGGAGAGCGGGGCCTCGTAGAAGGCGGTCTCGTAGTTGCGCAGCGTATGCCCGCAGCCGAGGAAGTGCCCCGAGGGCTCGACCTCGCCATAGGCGTCGCGAGCGAGCGCGTTGTCGTCGAGCGCCATTCCGGAAAGCAGGACCTGATAGGCGCCGAGCCTGTCGTGATCGAGGATCAGCTTCTCGAAGCCGGTGCAGAGCCCGCCCTCCAGCCAGCCGGCCGCATGCAGGA
>JBOHKJ010000249.1:0-5385 GCA_050728975.1 Kiloniellales bacterium
GCCTCGTTGAGACGGTGCGGCCGCTCCTGGGCGATGGTGTGGGCGAAGACCCAGCCGTAGCCGGGCGACTCCTTGAAGCCGCCGGTGCCCCAGCCGCAGTTGATGTAGAGGCCCTCGATCGGCGTGCGCGAGATGATCGGGCTGGCGTCGGGGCAGACGTCGACGATGCCGCCCCAGAGGCGCAGCATCTTGAGCCGCCGGAAGGTGGGGAAGAGCTCGCAGATCGCCGCCACGGTATCCTCGCCGACGGTGAAGCTGCCGCGCTGGGCGTAGCCGGGAAAGTGGTCGACGCCGGCGCCGATCACCATCTCGCCCTTGTCGGACTGGCTTATGTAGGCGTGGATCGCGCCCGACATGACGACCGTGTCGAGGATCGGCTTCACCGGCTCCGAGACCAGCGCCTGCAACGGCTGGCTCACGATCGGCAGGCGGAAGCCGGCGAGATTGGCGAGCACGCTGGAATGGCCGGCGGCGACCACGCCGATCTTGTTGGCGCGGATCGTTCCCTTGCCGGTGCGCACGCCGACGGCGCGGCCGTTCTCGATCTCGAAGCCTTCGACCGGGCATTCCTGGACGATGTCGACGCCGAGCGCGTCGGCCGCCCGGGCATAGCCCCAGGCCACCGCGTCGTGGCGCGCGGTGCCGCCGCGCCGCTGCAGCGAAGCGCCGAGCACCGGAAAGCGCCCGCCGACCCGCAGATCGATAATCGGGCAGAAGCGCTTCACCTCCTCGGCCGGGAGGAATTCGGAATCGACGCCGTTGAGGCGATTGGCGTGAATACGCCGCTGAAGCTCGCGCAGGTCGTGCTGGTTGTGGGCGAGATTGAGCACGCCGCGCTGGCTGAACATGACGTTGTAGTTCAGCTCGCGGGAGAGACCCTCCCAGAGCTTCAGCGCGTGCTCGTAGAGCGCCGCGCTCTCGTCCCAGAGATAGTTGGAGCGCACGATGGTGGTGTTGCGCCCGGTATTACCGCCGCCCAGCCAGCCGCGCTCGATCACCGCGACGTCGGTAATGCCGTGCTCCCTGGCGAGGTAGTAGGCGGTCGCCAGGCCGTGGCCGCCGCCTCCCACGATTACGACATCGTAGGATGGCTTGGGCGCCGGGCTGCGCCAGGCCGCCTGCCAGTCCCGATGATGGTTAAGGGCGTTCCGGACCAGGCTGAAGATCGAATAGCGCGCGCCCATGTCCCCCCCTTGCGACCTCCGGATAACCCCCGGATTTTCTTGGCCCTATGCTGCCTTCCATCGGGCCGGTCCGCAAGTCGCGGGTGGCTTCCGGCAAGGCCGCGCGGGCCCGCCAAAGGGCGCTATGGCCCCCCTTTTGGGCTTGCGCCCTGCCGCCGGATTTCTTTCTGATCGCGACATGGCCCCGGTTGTGCCAGACTTCGCCGCAACCAGGCTAAAGACCGACAGGAACCTTCCCACCGACCATGCTGACCTCCCCCCCGCGGCAACTCCCGCAGCCGTTCGGCTTCATCCTCGTCCCGCGCTTTTCAATGATGGCCTTCACCGGTGCGGTGGAGACGCTGCGGCAGGCCAATCGCTTGAGCGGCAAGAAACTCTACAGCTGGTCGCTGCATGCGGTGGACGGCAAGCCGGTTCGCGCGTCCAACGGAATCTTCATGCAGCCGGACGGCAACCTCGATGCGGCGAGCGAGCTGCCGATCGTCGTGGTCTGCAGCGGCATCGACGTGCAGCTCTTCGACGACAAGGCGGCGCTCTCCTGGCTGCGCAAGATCGGCCGCCGCAACGTCGAGATCGGCGCGCTCTGCACCGGCAGCCACATCCTGGCACGCGCCGGGCTGCTCGATGGCCATCGTTGCACCATTCACTGGGAGAACCTGGCGAGCTTCGCCGAGGACTTCCCGCAGATCGACGTCACCGGCGAGCTGTTCGAGATCGACCGTAGCCGCTTCACCTGCGCCGGCGGCACGGCTGCCATCGACATGATACTGAACGTGATCGCCAGCCAGCACGGTGCCAAGCTGGCCGCCGCGGTCGCCGATCAGTTCATGCACGAGCGGATCCGCGACCAGCGCGACCAGCAGCGCATGTCGCTGCCGGCCCGCCTCGGCGTGCGCCATCCCAAGCTGCTCTCGGTCATCGAGCTGATGGAAAAGAACCTGGAGGAGCCGTTGGCGCGCGGCGAGCTGGCCAAGCTGGCGCGCCTCTCGACCCGCCAGCTCGAGCGGCTGTTCCGCAAGTATCTGAAGCGCTCGCCGGCGCGCTACTATCTCGAGCTGCGCCTCAACAAGGCGCGCCTGCTGTTGCTGCAGACCAACATGTCGGTGATCGACGTGGCGCTCGCCTGCGGCTTCGTCTCGGCCTCGCACTTTTCCAAGTGCTACCGCGACTTCTTCGGCCACACGCCGCGCAAGGAGCGCGGGCTGCCCGGCAACGGCGAGATGCCGCCCGGGCAGCCGGAATCGGTTGCCAGCTACGGCTGATCCGACAGCGCGGATCGAGCCGTTCCACTTTCTGCGAGTCGATGGATCTCCTTCTGATTGCGGTTGGCGCCAGCCTCGCGGCCGGAATCGCCACCGGGCTCGGCGCGCTGCCGGTTCTGGTGGTGCGCCGCCTGTCGGCCAATGCCCAGAGCCTGATGCTCGGCTTCTCGGCCGGCGTGATGCTGGCGGCTTCGGTCTTCTCGCTGCTGCTGCCGGCACTCGACGGGGTCGAGCTGGCGACCGGCAGCGCGCTCCGGGCGGCGCTGGTCGCCGGCCTCGGGCTGCTGCTGGGGGCGATCTTCCTGTCGTTGATCCATCGCTCGGTTCCGCACGAGCACTTCGCGCTCGGCCGCGAAGGACCGGTGACCGAGCGCCTCGCGCGCATCTGGCTGTTCGTGCTCGCCATCGCCATTCACAATCTGCCGGAGGGCATGGCGGTCGGCGTCGGCTTTTCCGGCGGCGACCTGGAAGCCGGCGCAACGCTCGCGCTCGGCATCGGACTCCAGAACATGCCCGAGGGGCTGGCGGTCGCCGTTGCGCTGCGCAGCGAGAATTACGCGCGCTCGGCCGCACTCCTGGTCGCCCTCGCGACCGGTCTGGTCGAGCCGCTCGGCGCCATCGTGGGCGCGCTGGCGGTCGCGCTCTCCGCGCCGCTGCTGCCCTGGGCACTGGCCTTCGCGGCGGGCGCGATGATCTTCGTGGTCAGCGACGAGATCATCCCCGAGACCCATCGCGAGCGTCACGCCATCTTCGGAACCTGGGGCCTGATGGGCGGCTTCGTGCTGATGATGCTGCTCGACGTGACGCTCGCGTGAGCTAAACCGGAGACAGCGAGCGTCGGCGGCGGCGGCGTCCGGGCTCGTCGCTCGTGTCGGGAGTGCCGCGCGGCGGCAGCGCGACGGCGGCCGCCAGCCGCGGGAAGGGCTCGCTCGCGTGCGGGAAGGCCATCGCGCCGACGAAATGCTCCTGGAACCGCGGCTCGACCGCGGTCTCGACCTTCTCGACCTGTTTCACGATGCGCTCGATCTCGTCGCGCGCACTCTGATTGAGCAAGGCGATGCGCGCGCCGGTACCGGCCGCGTTGCCGGCCGCCGAGACCTTGGCGAGGTCGCAGTCGGGAATCATGCCCAGCACCATGGCGTACTTGACGTCGATATGGCTGCCGAACGCGCCCGCCAGCACGATGCGGTCGACCGCCTCGACGCCGAGCCGGTCCATCAGCAGGCGTGCGCCGGCATAGAGCGCCGCCTTGGCGAGCTGGACCGCCCGCACGTCGCTCTGCGTGATCTTCATCACCGGCGGGCCGTCGTGCAGCAGGTAGGCGAAGGTCCGCCCGTCGGCCTGGACGCGCGGCGACTGCGCGGCCTTGGCGCCGTCGAGCGTGCCGTCGTGACGAATCACACCGCAGAGATACAGCTCCGCCAGCGCTTCGATGATGCCCGAGCCGCAGATGCCGGTGACGCCGGTGCGCCGGGTTTCTTCCACGAAGCCCGGCTCGTCGGACCAGAGGTCGGAGCCGATCACCTTGAAGCGCGGCTCGAGCGTCTCGCGGTCGATCCGCACCCGCTCGATGGCGCCGGGCGCGGCGCGCTGGCCGCAGGTGATCTGCGCGCCTTCGAACGCCGGCCCGGTGGGCGAGGAGGCGGCGAGCAGGCGATGCTTGTTGCCGAGCAGGATCTCGGCATTGGTGCCGACGTCGACCACCAGCATGTTGTCGTCCGAAAGGTGCGGGCTCTCGGAAAGAATCACCCCGGCGGTGTCGGCGCCGACATGGCCGGCGATGCAGGGCAGCACATAGGCCCGCGCGTCGAGATTGAAGCGCAGGCCGAGCTCGGTCGCCCACAGCGTCATGCCGCCGTCGCTGGCGAGCGGGAAGGGCGCGCCGCCGAGCTCGCTGGGATCGATGCCGAGCAGCAGGTGGTGCATGATCGGGTTGCCGACGAAGGTGGCGTTGAGGATGTCGTCGGTCTCGATTCCGGCCTCGGCGGCGGTCTGCTGGGCGAGACGATTGATCGCCTCGCGCACCGCGGCGGTCATCTCGGCCGCCCCTTCCGGATTCATCATGATGTAGGAGACCCGGCTCATCAGGTCTTCGCCGAAGCGGATCTGCGGATTCATCAGCCCTTCGGAAGCCACCACCTCGCCGGTCGAGAGATCGCAGAGATGGGCGGCGATGGTGGTCGAGCCGATGTCGACTGCGAGCCCGTAGGCGCGGTCGCGGAAGCCCGGCCAGAGCGCGGTGACGCGCTGGCCGCGATGGACCGCCACCGTCACCTTCCAGTCGCCGGCGCGCAGCGTTTTCTGCAACTGTTGCAGGGTGTGCAGGTCGCACTCCAGGTCGCGCAGTCCCCACTGCTGGAGCAGCGCGAGCTCGAGCCGCTGCAGATCGCCCATCGGCCGCTCCATCGTCGGCGGCTCGACCTCCACGTAGTGGAGGCGGATCGCCGGGTCCATCTCGATGGCGCGCACCTCGGCGCGCTTGCGGACCACCTGCTTGTGAACCTGGCTCTCGGGCGGCACGTCGATCACCAGGTCGCCCTGGATCAGCGCCTGACAGGAGAGCCGGTATCCGGCCTTCATGCCTTTCTTGGCGGCGTAGCGCTGCTCGACCTCGTTCGCCGGCGAGATTTGCTCGCGGCGGCTTTCGATGCCGTGCTTGGCGAAGCTGCCGAAGCCGGGGTCGACCTGGCAGCGCCCGCAGAGGCCGCGCCCGCCGCACACCGAGTCGATGTCCACGCCCAGGCTGCGCGCCGCGGTCAGGACCGGCGTGCCGAGCGGAAAGCGCCCGCGGCGCCCGGAGGGCGTGAAGACCAGAAGCGCGGTTCGCGTGCTGCCGTCCATCTCGCGGTCACTTCTCCCGAGGGGGCTCCGGGCGTCAGACCTCGACGCGCCGGCGCCGCCGCTCGCGTCCGCCGCGCGCGCCTTCGGCCGCGCTGCCC
>JBOHKJ010000250.1:0-20734 GCA_050728975.1 Kiloniellales bacterium
AAGCCCGCCGCGGTCTCCGCGGCGGGCTTCTTCTGTCTTGGCACCAAGCCCGGACGCGATATGGCCGGATGCCGGCGTCTTGAGGAGAACGGCATCGTTCGCTTGGAAGTCGGCGACTGCCGAACCTAAGGTCTTTGCGGGCGGCGGTTTCCGCAAGGACTGGAGGACACAGGGCGAGCCTCCTTGACCTAGAGGCTCGCTCCCGAAAAACTGGGAGTACAACGGGATACTTAAGGATCAAGTCGCATGGCGGAGAAGCGACTAAAAGTCGTGCGCACCGCACCGGACGGTCTTTCGGCCGAGATGCAGAAGCTCGGCTTTACGGACTACGAGGCGCGCATCTACGTTCGCCTGCTGCAGGACAGTCCGGCCACCGCCTACGAACTCAGTAAGAACACCAGCGTGCCGCGCTCCAACACTTATAGCGCGCTTGACTCGCTGGCGCAGCGCGGCGTGGTTCAGCCAGTGAGCGCTGACCCAGTGCGCTATGTCGCCGTCAGTCCCGACGTCATGTTGGATCGCATAGCCAAATCCACGCGCGAGCTCTGCGACAACTTAACGGCGAAGCTGGGATCGATCGGCAAGCCGGAGGATGCGCAGTTCGTCTGGATGCTGCGCGACGAAAAGCTGGTGCATGACAAGATCACAGGTATGATCGAGATGGCCGAGCGGCATATCTGGGTCAAGGCGGCAGACTCAGTTATTGCCCGGCATAAGGCAGAGCTGGCACGCGCTGCCAAGCGCGGCGTCGAAGTTCTCATCGTGATGTTCGGCAAAGATGCGGAAGAATTCCGCTTCTCATCGAGTACGCGCGTCTTTCTGCACGAGGGAAATGGCGTGCGCATGGGAACTGCAGACAATCTCTTCACGTTTGCGGTCGATCACGGGGAAGTCCTGACGGCCAACGTGGAGACGGAGGTTTTTGCCGCCCATACGCGAAATGTCTCGATCGTAACCATGGCCGAATCGCTGATCCGCCACGAGTATTATCTGGCAGAAATCTTTGCCAAGCTGCCTGCGGAGGTGACGCGCGCCTTCGGGCCACATCTCTACGATCTGCGGGCGGCCTGTTTCACACCGGAACAACTGGCGGCTTTCAAGCAGCGTATGGGACTGCCTTAGTCGCCGGCAAAGTCTGGGCGCGATCATAGAAGTTGTAATCACAACCACTATTGCTATATGCTCCTCCTCATGAGTGGCGACACGCGCACTCGTCCGCTTGGTCATCGGGCTGAGGAAGATGGCTGAGTACGGCGGCTAGGACGCCAGGACCCAAGTCGGATCAGGATGGCATCAACTGCCCCGAGCCGCCATCTCTGGCTTGATTGCCCGGCTGCCCGCGGGGCACTCGGGTTGTTCGCTGCCTTGCGTGCTTCGAAGCTGATGGGCTCGCGGAGTGGTGATGCACGACGGCACGATCGACATCATCTACCGGGACTCGGCGAGCCGGGTCGGTAAATACGACATGGTTTCCGAGGACGGTAGCCGGAAGGCCTTCCGTCCGATCGTTCGCGGCGTCAACGGCGCGGTCGCAAGCGGCCACTCGCTGGCGACCATCGCCGGTTACGACGTGCTGCGCCGCGGCGGTACAGCTATCGATGCCGGTGTCGCGATGGGCTTCTGCCTTAGCGTCGTCGAGCATGATCGCATGAGTATCGGTGGTGTCGCCCCTATCATTCTTTTTCATGCAAAAAGTGGGACACTGACGACGATCAGCGGCTTGGGTCGCTGGCCGAAAGCCGCCACGCCCGCCTACTTTCGTGCCCGCTACGGCGGCATGTTCAAGCCCGGAATGGGCACCACCATCACGCCGGCGGCGATGGATGCCTGGCTTCTGGCTCTGCGCGACTTCGGCACGCTCCGTTTCGAGGACACTGTTGAAGCGGCGCTGCTTCATGCCGAGCAGGGCGTTCCGGTGAGCGAAGTCCTGCGCGAGGACATCATCGAGTATCTCGACGGCTTCAGAGGCTGGAAGACGAATACGGAGATCTTTACGCCGGGTGGCAAGGTGCCGAACGTCGGCGACCTCATCAAGCAACCGGCGCTCGGCCACAGCCTGCGGCGGTTCATCGAGGTGGAGCGGCAAGCCTCGTCGCGCGGGCGCGAACAAGGGATCAAGGAGGTCCGCCGTTATTTCTACGAGGGGCCGATCGCAGAGCGCCTGGTTACCTTTTGCCAGGAACAGGGCGGCTTGCTTACTATGGATGATATGGCTGGCTTCGCGGTGCGAAGCGAACCGCCGGTCAAGCTCAGTTTTGGCGAATTCGATCTTTACACCTGCGACACCTGGACCCAGGGCCCGGCGCTCCTTGCCATGCTGGGGCTGCTCAGAGGCTTCGACCTAGGGGCGTTGGGACACAACTCGACAGCCTATGTCCATACGCTTACCGAGGCAATCAAGCTGGCGTTCGCGGATCGCGATGCCTACTACGGCGATCCTGACTTTGTGACTGTGCCGCTGGACGAGTTGCTATCGGAAGAGTACTGCGCCCGCCGCCGCGCCCTGATCGATCCCGAAAAGGCTTGGCCGACCATGCCACCCTTCGGCCGGGTGAAGAGCGCAAAAGGATACTTCGGCCGCACGCCACCGCACGAGGAGGAGCCAGCAGTCGGCGAGCAGAAGTCGCCGGATACGACCGTCGTCTCAGCCATCGATAGCGAGGGGAATATCTTCTGCTCCGCCCCGAGCGATCCCTGTCTGCGCCACATCATGGATCCAGAGCTCGGCTTCGGGCTCTCGCCGCGGGGTACACAGTCCTGGCTGCACCCCAACCATCCCTCGGTCCTGGCGCCGGGCAAGCGGCCGCGGCTGACCACGAACCCGGTGCTCGTCATGCGTAATGGAAAGCCCTGGATGGCGCTCTGCACTCCCGGCGGAGATGTTCAGCCGCAGACGATGCTGCAGGTTTTCCTTAACATCGTGGTCTTCGGGATGAACGTCCAGCAGGCAGCCGAGGCGCCGCGCTTCGCCTCCTTCAGCTTTCCTGCCTCATTCTATCCGCACCGCATGCGGCCGGGCGAACTGGCCGTAGAGGAGCGGATCGGCGAGGGCGTGATAGCGGAACTGACCGCCAAGGGGCACAAGATCAAACGCTGGCCAGCCTGGAGCGGGGACGTCGGTGGGGCCTGTGTGATTACGCGCGATTCAGTTTCGGGATTGCTGCAGGCGGGCGCCGACCCGCGTCGCGACGCCTACGCTGTTGCCTGGTGACGCGAATAACGGAGGGAAAGCGGAACCAAGAATGCGGTACTCATCTGCGGAGGGACTGTCATGGAAAGCTGGACGAATGCATGTGACGTAAGTATGCGCTTCATAGGCGTCGCGATCACTGCCGCCCTGACGCTCGGCCTTGCTGCTCCTGCGCTTGCGCAGTGGCAGCCGACCGAAGCCGTGCGAATCATCGTTCACACCGGACCTGGGTCCGGCGCCGACGTCTTCACGCGCGCGGTCGCCGATATCGTCGAAAAGGAAAAGCTGCTCCCGGTGCCGATCGAGGTCGTCAACAAGCCTGGCGGTGGCGGCATGGTGGCAATTAACTTCGCAGCCGAGCAGAAAGGCAACCCGCACTATTTGATGTCCATCACCAATGCCTTTCTGTCCACGCCCATCCGCCAAATGAGCGACCTCAACTACGAGGACTTCGAGACGGTCGGCGTACTCGCGGAGGATGCCAACGCTATCCAGGTCAATGCCGACTCCGCCTACAAGACACTCGATGACTTCGTAGCCGCCGCTAGGGCCAACCCGAAGGGTGTATCGATAGGGGTCGGCTCGGTCGGCGGTACTGATCACATGATCGCCTATCGGCTCGGCGAGGCGATCGGGGCCGAGTTCAACACCGTGGCCTTCGATGGTGGCGGCAAGGCGGTGACGGCGCTCCTGGGCAACCACGTCGACTTCGTGACCGGTGGTCCGAGCGAGACCATCGGGCATATCAGAGCCAATCGGATTCGCGTGCTTGCGGTTTTTGGCGACAAGCGACTCAACAGCCTTCCGGACGTGCCCACGCTCGAGGACCTGGGCGTGAGGATGAGCGCGCATTTCGCAGTCATCCGAGGCTTCGTCGCGCCTCCGGAAACACCGAAGGAGGTTGTCGACTACTATGCCACCATGCTGGACAACGTTTCCGAGACACCCGCCTGGAAAGAGTTCATGATGAAGAACGACTTCGTTGAGACCAATCTCGGGCCGGCGGAGATGAAATCTTACGTCGCCAAGCGCAACGATGACATCGCGAGTACGCTGTCGGAGATGGGCGTTGTGAAATAGCAAGACGGCTATCCGCCGTCAGCCCGACAAGGAATCACCTATGACGGAGAAAGCGGGACGGTGCCATGAAACGCGATCTTGGAGAGTTCGCCATGGCCATCCTGGTGTTGGCTGTGGGCGGGCTCGCCCTCCTTGGGGCGAGTCGCCACGCCTACTACACGGAGTTCGGGCCTGACGCCGGCTTCTTTCCCTTCTGGGTAGGCCTGGCGGAGGCAGCGATGGGTGTTGCCCTGATCGTGCAATCTGTGTCGAGCAGCGCATCAGCGCCGCGCCAGGCGGCAAGCGGCCGCCAGCGGCAGCTGCTGGCAGGGCTGTTATTGATTGGCTATGTGCTGCTGCTCCACGGCCTCGGCTTCCTGATCGGAACCGGCGCGTTTCTCTTCATCATCCTGCTCGGCGTCGAATCGCGCTCTCGGCGGGAAGCCGGCTTGATGGGCGCTGGCTTGACCCTCGCGCTCTTCGCGCTGTTCGGCTGGGCCCTCGCCATTCCTTTGCCGCAAGGAATCTTCGGGGATTTTTGACGGGCGATGAGCATCCTGTCCTCCCTCGGCGACGGCTTCTCGGTCGCTACGACGCCGATCAATCTCCTGTTCTGCCTCATCGGCACTTTCTTCGGGACGATCATCGGTGTGCTGCCGGGCCTGGGGCCCACGGCGGCTATCACCATGCTTCTGCCGCTTACATTCGGGATGGATCCGATCGCAGCCTTCATCATGCTGGCGGGAATCTACTATGGTTCCCAATACGGCGGCTCCACAACCGCGATCCTGATCCGCACCCCAGGTGAGTCCTCCTCGATCGTCACGACCTTCGACGGCTATCAGATGGCGAAGCAGGGACGCGCGGGCGCGGCGCTTGCCATCTGCGCTATTGGCTCCTTCATCGCCGGCACGTTGGGGATCGTCGGCCTGATGTTGGTAGGAACGGCGTTGGCCGAGTTCGCCTTGCGGTTTGGGCCGCCGGAGTACTTCGCGCTGGCCTTCTTCGGCCTTGCCACACTGGTCTTTGTCGAAGGCGGCTCCAAGCTGAAGGCGCTCGCCAGCACGGCCGGGGGGTTCCTGGTCTCTATGATCGGCATCGACCCGGTCGGTGGGCAGAATCGCTTCCTCTTCGGCCAGATCGAGTTGCTCGACGGAATCGATTTCGTGGTCGTGGCGATGGGACTCTTTGCCGTCGCTGAGGTGCTAACCAACCTGGAGGATGCGGCGACAGACAAGCCGATGGCAGTGCGATTGAGTACTCTCTGGATCACCTGGGCCGATTGGCTTGCGTCCTGGGTCCCTATCCTGCGCGGCACGTTGACCGGATTCCTGATCGGTGTCCTCCCGGGGGCGGGTGCGACCATCTCGACCTTCGCCTCCTATGCCTTGGAGCGCCGCCTGGCGAAGGCGCCGGAGACGTTCGGCAAGGGCGCGATCGCGGGAGTTGCCGGCCCCGAGTCTGCCAACAATGCCAACACTATCGGCGCTTTCGTCCCACTGCTCTCGCTGGGCATCCCGGGCAGCACGGTGACCGCGGTGCTGCTGGCGGCCATGACGTTGCATGGCTTGACACCGGGTCCGCTGCTGTTCGCCGAGGAGCCGCAGTTCGTCTGGGGCCTAATCGCCAGCATGTACATCGGCAATCTGATGTTGCTGGTGCTGAATTTGCCCTTGGTGCCGCTCTTCGCCTCGCTCACTCGCGTGCCTTACGCGGTGTTGTATCCAGCGGTGCTGGTGGTGACGGTCATCGGCGTTTACAGCATCGAGAACAATCTCTATCAGGTCTGGATCCTGCTGCTGTTCGGCGTGCTGGGTTATTTCATGCGGCGCTTCGGCTATCCGGCCTCGCCACTGGTGCTGGCGCTAGTGTTGGGACCACTCGTCGAGCGGTCGCGTTATCAGACCATGACGCTCAATCACGGCGACTTCACCGTCATCTTCACGCGCCCCATTTCGGGTAGCCTGATGGCGGTGGTGGTGCTGATTCTGCTGGGGCCGCCACTGATCGGCTTCTTTAGGACTCTGGTGCGCAGGCTGGGACCGCAGGCGCGGTGACTGGCAGAAGACTCGCGCTTACGGGATGCGCTGCGGCGCTGCAGGCTGTTGCCTCTGTAGCCGGTTCGGCTCTGGAGCTGCGGCTGGCGTGTTTGGCCGGCAGGCTGTTGCAGCTTCAGGCCGGGTACCGCTTTGCCGCCGATGGTGCCGTCGCCGTCGCAGTCCAGATTGACGATGACCCGTAGCGTGTAACTGTTGCTTTCGTCAGTTTCGCTGACGCTGTTGCCGGAATCCAAACGGGCAACGATGACGTTCATGCCCTCATTCAGCGCTAGCGTGATCGGCGCGAACTCGATGAAGACGTCGGCGGCCAGGCCAGGGTGCTGTTTGGAAGCGACCGGCGTGTTGCGGCGATAGATGGTGTTGGTGAAGGTGGTCGCATTGCCCTGGCCGATGTTCTGGGTGCGATGGCCGCTCGACTGCACCACACAGGGGCCGCTAGCGGGCACGGAGCTGGCGACGAGATGCGAAAAACCTATTGAACCATCCGGCTGGTGGGCCCGACCAATGCCGAGCACGGATTACCGCTAGTCTATTGGCAGGGTCCAGCTTGCCCTCTATAGTCTAGAGAATTCTAAGCTACCCCAAAGGTTTAGACATGGGACCGGCGTGCAGTTGCTGATTTTACTGTCCTAACAATCAGGGCAGCTCTCATCGAGGGGGCATATGAGAGAGGGGGGCGATCCTGCGATGCGGGCGGACCGCATCTGCTTGAGGCGGATCCGCAGTGCACCAAGGGCTGTCGGCCATTGTCCCGACGGGCATAGGTCAGTTGTGCTTGGCATCCTGCTGGCGCTGACGATTGTGGTGCTTCCCGCGCGGGCCCAGGAGACCTGGCAGCCGATTCTGCAGCCGCCGGCGGAGGGGGAGTTCTGGCGCAAGGGTGACAGCATCGCGTTGCTGCTGCCCGAGGATTTGCCGGTCGAGGTTCTGCAACGGCTAGCGCTTGAGCTCGACAGCTTCGACGTCACCTCGTTCGTGCGTCGCGAGGGTGCGCTGGCGATTCTGGATCCCCCGCAACCGCTCGAGGGCGGAATCCACAACCTCCGACTGGTCGAGTACGGTGCGGACGGCAGCATTATCGAGCGCGGCGCCTGGATATTCGAGGTCCGGAGAACCGAATCCCTCGAAAAGCTCGAGGCGCGCGCCAATCTCGATGGCGCGGTGTTCGCCCGTATCGCCGACAAGGACGTCGATGGCGTCGACCGCGTAACCGGGCAAAGCGCTGGCGAAGGTTCGCTCGTCTTGGGCGAGGGCGGCTGGGAGTCGAACACGACGGCCAACTATTTCTACAACAGCCAGAAGCAGCAGAGCCTCACCGGCCATCAGCTCGATCTCGGCGAATATCGCGTGACCAACAGCTATCGCAACGACACGATCTCTTCCCAGCTCAACCTGGGGCACCACGATATCGGCGCCCAGAACTTCATCATGAATGGCTTCTATCGGCGGGGCGTTTCCGCACGTATCGGGCCGGCAAGCGAGCGCCTTTCGGTGACCGGCTTCGCGCTCAGGAGCGAGAGTCTGGTCGGTGTCCGCGACATCAGCGGAATCGAAGAGGCGCGGCACCGCGTACAGGGTGCGCATATGCGGCTGCGTCCGATCGAATCCCTGGCCGGCAATCTGGAGATCACCGGGACCGCCTACGACGGCACCGGCGACAGTCTCGGCTTCGGCTCGACCGGCATCTCCGAGGAGAGTTCGGGGCGTGGCGGTGACGTCGCCATCGACACCAGGTGGTTCGACGACCGCCTCCGGCTGCGTGGCGAGTTCGCGCTCAGCGACTTCGATTTCGATGGCGACGACCAGGGATTTGGACCCGAGATGGACCAGGCCTACGGGCTGTTGGCGAGCTATTCGATCTTCAACGGCGAGGAGGTCGAGGGGCAGTTCGTGACCTGGGACATCGGCTTGCAGCACGAGAAGGTCGGCTCTTACTTCGCCAGCCTCGCCAATCCCTTCGTGGTGCACGATCGGGTGACGACCAGCGGTTACACCAACCTAGTCTGGGGCGAGTACGCTCTGCAGGTTCAGGGCGGATACCAGGCGAACAACGTCGAAGACTTCGCAGGACTTCCCACCGACAATATCATCAGCCTGTTTGCCAGCGGGACCTACACGCCGACGATCGAGCCGGAGCCCGACGGCAGCTTGCCCTGGATCGGCCAGCCGATCCTCGGTCTCACGGTGAACTATGTCGACGTCGATCAGACGGACTTGCCGGCGGTCTTCATCGGGGAAGAGGGCAACAACCAGACACGCGGCGTAACCGGGATGGTCGGGTCGAGCTACGAAACCTGGGGCTGGACGCTGACCCAGGGCTTTACCAGCTTCGAGGCGACGGCCACGTCGGCCAACGACTCTTGGAATTCCTTCACCGATCTGAGTGGCTACTTCACGCTCGGCGAGCGGGTGTCCGTATCTCCCTATAGCCAATGGAATTTTCTGAAGGAACAGGGCATCGGGAGCACCTCTTCCCTCGCGCTCGGCATCAGCACGTCTGTCGACATCGTCCCGGAGGTGCTGACCAGCTCCTTGAACTACAATGTGAACCTCGCGGCCGGCGCCACCGACCAAGCCGATAGCCATTACCTCGGTGGGGAGCTCCTTTGGGCGTTCCTGCCGGCGGAGATCAACAGGCCGGGGTTGGCCATGTCGCTGAGCGGCAGCTTTCAGGATTCGAGCGGCGTAAGCTTCAGCACCGCGCCGGATCGAATCTACCAGGTCTTCCTGGGACTGAAGGTGAACATGCCGGCGGCCTATTGAGGATCGAACGATGGGTATCGCGAGCATGCCGCGCATGGCGCTTCTAGCATTCGCCGCGCTTCTTATGTTGTCGCCGGCGCGCCCGGGCTTTGCGAATGTGACCGCCGTAGTACCGACGCCGCCAGTCCTCAATGTCGCCCTCAACCAGGGTGGAGCGGTCACGGTCACCTGGCGCATCGAGCAGAACGATTCACAGCCGCGAACGATCGAGTCGACCGTGGGAACGTTCTTCGTGAATGGCAATCCGATAGCGACGGTAAACCGTGCACTACGTCGTGCTGTTTCTATTGGAAACAACGTGGTCTTCATCACCGAGACCGTGCTGGTGCCAAGATCGGTCGTCTATCAGGCGAGCAAGCTCGGCATTCAGAGCCTGCAATACCAGCGAATCTTCGATGATACGCTGCTGCCGGCAACCGGGGTGCTCGCCTTGGCGGTGACGGGCAGCGGCTCTGCCGGGTTCGCGATTTCGCGCGTCGATCTCTCGTTCCTCGAGGAACCTGGCGCCAACGTCGTCGTGGCGGAGCGGGGGGCGACGCTGCATCCGGTGGCGCGCGTGCGCTTCGCCGGTTCGGGATTCCTCAGCGCGGAGTGGAAGGTCGCGGACGCGGCCAGCAGCCCCGGCCAGCAGATTTTCGTTAGCCGTCGAATCGTGCGGCGCTACCTCACCGCCGGCGGCGAGGTGGAGATCGTCGGTCCCGCGCTGCCTACCAACACGACAGGGCAATACCACGTCATCTTCGAGCTCAACGACGTCGAGCGTAACCCCGTCGATCGCGCGCGCGATCCTTTTCAGGCGGCACGCGTCAGCTACTACGTGCGCACGCCCAGTCCGGAAGAGGCGCAAGTGCCGTTGGCGCGCATCCTCCTGTCGTCGCCGGACGCGCAGTCGAAGATCTCGGATGAGGCGCGCGTGGCCTGGAACGCCGTCGCCGATGCCGCCGTCTATCAAATCGTCTTTTACGCGGCGGACGCCACGCCGCTCATCGAGCCCGAGGAGCGCGCGACCTACGGCCAGGAAAGCAGTCCTCCCCAACGCCTGCCGGGCGACGTGGTCGCCGGCTTCTACGTGCGAGCCGAAGAGGGAACGGAGGCGACCGTCCCGGCGACGTCGCTCTCGCATCTGGAGACGGGCCAACCCTATTTTCTCCAGGTGATCGCTCGCAATAGCGGCGGTGCCCCGGTCGGGCAGAGCGAACCGCGGGAAATCTGGCGCTGACGGCGAATAGCGGCCAGGGAACGGCCCACTGAAGGAGCGCGAGCGTGGCGGCAGAGGCTGAGGACCTCCTGAGGCGGATCGCCCAGGGCGACCAGAGCGCGCTTGCGGAGTTCTATCGCGCTTTCGAAGGCCAGGTTTACCGATTTGTGCTTTCGCGACTGAACGATCCCTTCGAAGCCTCCGACATAGTCAATGGGGTTATGATGGAGGTGTGGCGCGGCGCGGCGCGCTTCCAAGGGCGATCGAAGGTCAGCACCTGGCTCCTGGGCATCGCCCGCCACAAGATCATCGACCGGCAGCGCAAGCGGCACGGCAAGGATATGGAAGAGCTGGATGAAACTCTGGTCGACGAGAGCGCAACCGATCCCGCCCAGGCGCTCGCTGCCGTTGAGGAAGCGGAAATCCTCCGTCGCTGCCTGGAGGAGCTCTCCGAGGCACAGCGCGAGGTGGTGCATCTGGCCTTCTTCGAAGACCTCTCCTACTCGGAGATTGCTCAAATCGTCGAGCGGCCCGAAGGAACGATCAAGACGCGAGTCTTTCATGCCAAGCGCGTTCTGCAGGACTGCGTGACGCGCTTGATGGCGGGACAAGGGCCATGAGCGACCAGCAGGACAACAACAACGACAGAGATTTCGAGGTCGAGCAAATGCTTCCCTGGTACGTGAACGGCACGCTTACCGCCGACGAGCGCGAGACCGTGGAGGCCTATCTGGCCCAGGTTCCGGAAGCCCGCGACGAGGTCGCCTTCCTGCGCCGCCTGCGCGACGAGGTGAAGGCCAAGCAGCCGGTGACGACGCCGGGCGAATTCGGCTTGAAGCGACTGCAGCGGCAGGTCGAGCAGGAGCGGGCGGCGCGCTGGCGCGGCGCCGGTCTGTGGCGCGCCGCGGCGATCGCGGCGGCGCTGGTCATTCTGGTCCAGGGCGCGGTCCTGTTCCAAACTTGGCGCAATGGCGGCGACTTTATCGTCGCCGGCACGGACGATGCGTCCGCCGTGGTTCTGCAGATGACGTTCGATCCGCAGGCGACCGAAGCGGAGATTCGTCAGGTTCTGCAGACCGTGGATGCCCACCTGGTGAGCGGCCCCGGCGCACTGGGCGTCTACCGTGTGGTTCTCGAAGATGTCGCACTGGACGACGAAGCGGCAATCCGGCAGGCGATGAAAACCTTGCGGGGCTTCGGCTCGGTCGTCACCGAGGTCGTAAGGCCGTAGGGGCGAGCGATGCGTGGACCCGCATCCCGGCTGGTTTGCGTCGTCGGCCTTCTTCTTGGCGGCGGAACGGCTCTTGCACAGAGTCAGAACCCGGGATCGAGCTCGGTACCGACACAGCCAAGCCTCCCACTGACGATCGTGAAGCCCGAGCCGCCGCGACCCGATCCCGGCCGCGTCGACGCGAGCGGCAATCCGATTCCGGATCCGCGGACTGACGAACGACGGACCGGCGGCTTCGCGCCGCTCGACGACAATCGCGGCGCTCCTTCGCTCTCGAATCCCGGCGTGGTAACGCCGAGCGCCCTGCCGGCGACGCCGCAGCCGCTGCCGACCAGCGTTCGGGATCCTGACACTGTCGTCGCTGGGGAGATCCTCACCTTGAGCGACTCGATGGCCGAGGCCATCGCGCTCGCCCAGACGCTGGCGTCGCGCGGGCTCACGGTCATCCGGCGCCAGGCGCTTGGCTCCTTCGGAAACATCGTGCTCAGCGCCTTCCGTCTGCCAGCCGGACGCGACGTGCCGGGAATGCTCGACGAATTGCGCCAAGCATTTCCGCAACTCTGGGTCGGCCCCAACAGTCTCTTCGATTCCTCCGCAGGCAGCGAGCAGAAGCCCCGGACCTATGCGCGCGAGGTGATCGGCTGGTCGGTGGTGGCAGCCGACTGTGGCGCCGGACTGCGCGTCGGCATCGTCGATACCGGTGTCGACCTCGAGCATCCGGCGCTCGCCGGGCGAAGCATCGTCGCGCGCTCGTTTCTGCCGGCCGGAGCGACGCCGGCGCCGAAGTCGCACGGAACCGCGGTTACCTCGGTCCTGGTCGGCGACGGCGCGGCGAGCGGCTTTCCAAGCCTGCTTCCCGGTGCGCAAATCCTCATGGCGGAGGTCTTCCATGCTTCCGAGGGCAATCGCGTTCGGGCCACCGCGGAGCGCATCGTGCTTGGCCTCAATTGGTTGCTGGGCGAAGGTCTGCGGGTGGTCAACCTCAGTCTCGGCGGGCCCGTCGATCCGATCCTGTCGCTGATCATCGATCGTGCCGCCGCAAGCGGCATGATCCTGGTCGCCGCCGCCGGCAATAACGGGCCCAACGGGCCTCCGGCTTTTCCCGCGGTCCATAAGGCGGTTATCGCGGTGACGGCCGTCGACGCAGCGAAGAAGGTCTTCGTACAGGCAAATCGCGGCGACTACATAGACTTCGCCGCGCCGGGCGTCGACCTCTGGCTGGCCTGGTCGAACGGCGGCGGCAGCTACCAGACCGGTACCTCCTACGCGGCACCCTTCGTGGCGGCGGCGCTTGCGCTCGGCGCGGGCGAGGCGATCCCGCCGATGCAGGAGACCGCGGAAGATCTGGGTCCGCCAGGACGCGATCCGGTCTACGGCTGGGGGCTGATGACCGGACGGGCGTGCGGTGCGCTCGGCGCCGCAGCGCGGTGAAGCCTGTGGCGCCTGTCTAGGACAGTGTCTGTTCTCTAAGGTGCCGGCCTATCGGCTCGCCGTCGCGGTGATCGGGCTCGGCCACCACGACCGGAACCTCGGCGCGTTTCAGGGCTTTGGCCAGTGATCCACTCGGCGGCCGGTCGGTGACGATAAGGCCGACCTTCGACAATGGGCAGACGTTCTCCAGAGTAAGCACGCCGTACTTGGAGTGGTCGACCAGCAGCATGCTGGCCTCGGCACGGGCCATCATCGCGCGTTTCACCGCAGCCGCGCTCGGATTGACGTCGTTCGGGCCCTCCTCGGTCAAGCCGCTGGCGCTGATGACCGCGACGTTGGCGTGGAATCGGCCAAGAAATTCAGCGGTGTCGGAGCCGAAAACACTGCCTTCTCGGCCGTCGTAGTGGCCCGGGCAGATGATCACGCGGATGGTCGGATTGGTCGACAGCACTGTCGCCACGCCGAAGGAGTTGGTGATCACCGTCAAGTCGCGCAACTCGGCCGAAATGCGGCGCGCGAAATGCACCGTGGTCGACCCGACATCGATCATCAGCACTTGGCCCGGCTCAATGGCCTGGGCGGCGTGCGCGCCGACGCGCTGGCGCTCGTCGACGAACTCCTTGTAGCGCTCCGACAAGGCAGGCTCGAAAGCGAAGGCGCGCGCCGCCGCGCCGCCATAGGTACGATTGAGCATACCGCGCTGGCTGAGCTCGTCTAAATCGCGGCGGATGGTCTCGGTCGAGACGCCGAAATCTCCCGCCATCTCGGAAATACGGATCGCCGGCGATGCACGCAGTTCACCCAGGATGCGCTCCTGGCGTTCGCCCTTCTTGAGTTTTTTCAACTGCGTCATGGCTGGCCTTCTCGTGCCTCGATCAAAGCCGCGGCGAGCTCGGCGAACCCTGCGGCACCGCGAGCGCAGGTGACCCACTGCGGTTTGTGATCGAGCCTATCGGCAAAATCAAGCACGTTCGCCACCCCTACCGCATTGGGAAAGAAAGCGAACAAGGGGGCGTCGTTGGGCGAATCGCCGGCAAAGACGATCGCCTCGCGCGCAGCCTCTATATCGACCCCGTAGGCCTCCGCGAGCAGGCGGCGGGCCATGGAGAGCTTGTCGTAACGTCCGAACCAGCCGTTGACGTGGATCGAGCTGATCTTGGCGGTGGCGCCGTGGCGCTCGAAAATCTCGACGATGGCATCGACCGCCGCGCGCGGCAGCGGCGGCACGTCCTCGCAGAAGTCGATCGCGAGATCGGCTTCGCGATAAGCTTGATCGCTGGCGACGGCTGCGCCGGCAATCTCCGTCAGCACGTCGGCGCGGATCGCGTCCAGCTTAACGCGATCGTTCACCCGGGTCGCGGCGTCGCGGGCGTAGACTCTGACCATGCGCCGCTCCTTCTCCAGATAACGGAAATACAGCGAGCCGTTCTCGCCGACCACGCCGTCGACCGGCCACTGGCGGGCGATCAGGTCGCACCAGCCGGCCGGCCGGCCGGTGACCGGGATCACCAGCAGCCCGGCCGCGCGCAGCCGCTCTAGCGCTGCATAGCTGATCGCGGGCAGGCGTCCGTGGTCGGTGAGGGTGTCGTCGATGTCGGTCAGCACAGCGCGCACCGCAGCGCGCGCCGGCTTCGCGAACTCGGCCAGCGGCCGCAGCGCCTTCATGCGGCCACCGCCAGCGATTCCAGAAGCCCGGCATCGCCAGCCAGATCGAGGAAAGTGTAGCGGTCGCGAATCTCGCGGGCGTGGAGTACCGCCTGACGATAGACGGCGGGCGGCACGCCGATCTGCTCCGGTTGCGTCGGCGCGCCGGCGGCCTCCAGCACCGCGCGAAGCCGTGCCGCCGGCAGCAGGACCGCACGCAGCGCGTCGCGGATTGCGTCCCAGTCCTCGGCGAGGCGCGCGCTCAGCTCCTGTGCCGCGCCCTCGTCGAGCCGCTTCCTGGCGAAGGCTTGCCAACAGGAGGCGCCGAGCTCCTCGCCGAAGTGCGCCCTGAGCGCGGCCTCGTCGGCCCGCGTTGCGGAAAGGGTCGGCGGCGGTCCGGACAAAATCCGCTCCTGCAATTGCGCCATGGTGAGGGTGGTGACCGCAATGTGCTCGCCGTGAAAGGAGCGTGGCCATGCGGAATCGCCGCGCATGTCGAGATAGTGACTGATGAGATGCTCTCCCTGGCTCGCCGGATAGCTGCCGCCGCTGATCGTCATGCCGAAGCCCGAGAGGACCAAGGTGCGCGCCAACAGCTCCATTGCGCCGAGATCGCCGGCTACCAGCTTTCCGGCACCGGCGAAAAGCGCCGCCTCGTCGGCGGCCAGCAGCACGAAGGGCGCGGTCCGGTAGGCCTGGCCGAGCAGCAGATGAGCCAGCAGCCAGTCGGCCTGGGCGGTCGGCCGGCAAAGGCTGTCGCCGAGGCCCGAGCGAATCATCCGGACCGGCGCCTGCGAGAGCACCGTGAGATCGAGGAACACGCCGCGCGGCGCCTGGGCGGGCAGCGACTTCTTGTGACCCTGCTCGGTGATCGCCGCGCTGCCCGAGCTGTAGCCGTTCATCGAGGGCGCGGTGCCGAAGACCGCATAGGGCTTGCCGTCCAAATGAGCTGCGTACTTGCAGAGATCGTTGATGGTGCCGGAGCCGACGGCGATCAGCGCCTCGGACTCCCCGGTTTGCGCGCGCAGCCGCTCCACCGTGTCCCGGTCGGCATGGGGCGCCTCGTCGAGTACGACTTCGCGGGCACCGGAGCCGAGCGCTTGCGCCACGCGCGCGCCCAGCACCCGGCGGGTCGTCGGATCGGAGACCACGGATAGATTCTTGCCGAGCTCGAGGCGGGTAAGCAGAGCAGCCTCGCGGCCGGCTAGACTGGGCGCAATGGCCACCGAGCGGGTCGGCACGGCGAGCAGGCCGCCGCCGTCGGGATCGGCCAGCCTGCCCGCCAGCAGGCGCTCCATCAGCTCCTGACTCATCGGGCCCTCGTGCGAAATACTGCGGGTTCAGTTGGCATGGCACTCACCTGCGATAGAGCGGCTTGAGAGCGGCGAAAAGGTCGCGGTAGCGCCGATAGGCCTCTTCGTAGGCGCCAACGTCGTCAGAGTGCGGATCGAGCGTCTCTCGCAGCCGGTCGAGCTGCGCTGCCCCGCTGGCCAGCGACTCCTCTTGTCCCGAGGCGACGGCCGCCAGCAACGCGGCACCGAGCGGCGAGGCATCGGAGACAGCCGAGAGATCTACCGGACGATCGAGCACGCCGGCCCGGATCTCGGCCCAAAGACGGCTGCGCGCGCCGCCGCCGAGCAGCAGCACGCGCGTCGTATCGACACCCATCTCGTCCAGACGGTCGACGACGTCGCGCATGGCAAACGCGCAGCCTTCCAGGACCGCGCGCGCCATCGCGCCGGTACCATGGGCCGGCGTCAGGCCGTAGAAGGCGCCACGGGCCTCGGCGACCCACTCAGGGGCCATGGCTCCCGACAGCGCCGGCAGAAAGGTGAGGCCGTCGGAGCCGGGTGCAGCGGTGGCGGCCAGCGCGTCGAGCTCGCCGACCGACAGCAGGCGGAAGCTGCGCACGAACCACGACAGGACGCCGCCCGAGAGCCAGCCAGGGTTCTCGATGAAGAACTTCGCGCCGGCATAGCCGTGGGTTTCGACCAGAGCCCCGGGATCGGTGACCGCCAGGTCGTGGACCGCGCCCACCACCTCGGCGGTTCCGAGCGCCGCCACGACCCGGCCCGGCGCGACGACGCCCGCCCCGAGCGGATTGGAGAAGTCGTCGCCGGTTCCGACCGCGACCGGAATTCCGCGCGGCAGGCCAGTCAGCGCCGCACCGTCGCTGGACAGCGAGTCGGCGACCGTCTCCGAGCGTGCGATCTCAGGCAGCTCGTCGGGCGCGATGCCGAAGATCCCGCAGAGCTCCGCATCGAAGGCGCCGTCCGTCAGATTGTAGAGCATGGTGGTCGAGGCGAGCGCGTGGTCGAAGACTTGGCGTCCCGTAAGGCGCGCCACCAGGAAGGAGACCGGCTGGTGATAGCGGGCGATCCGCGCGGCCTCGGGATGATGCGCCTTCAGCCAGCGGATCTTGGCCGCCATGTGGGTGGCGTCGAGGACTACGCCGCTCTTGGCCATGATCGCCTCGGCCGGCAGGCCGGCGACGGCCTCGGTGGCGCGGCGGTCCATCCAGATGATGCAGGGGCCGAGCGGCCGTGTCGCGCTATCGACCGGCAGACAGCCGTCGAGCTGCCCCGCGATGCCGAGTGCGCCGACGTCGGCCGGCTCCAGCCCAGCCGCCTCCAGGGCCGCGCCGATGGCCGGCTTCAGCGCATCGATCCAGAGCGCCGGGTGCTGCTCGGCCCAGCCGGGGCGCGGAAAGTCGGGCCGATAGGCGACCGACGCCTCGCCCGACACGGCCATTCCGGCGGAGGTGACGACGGCCTTGAGCGACTGTGTCCCGATGTCGATTCCGATCGTGTGCTGGCTCAAGTTGCGGCGCTCCGGCGGCCATAGCGTGCGGCGAGACGCAGAGGCCTCTCGCCAATAATGTGGCAAGTTACACGAAAAATGTTGGGTCTACAATTTGCGCCGCCGCGCGCCGATCTTGTCATCGCCGCAGATTTCCTGGATTGCGACATCGCGCTGGATGACAGACTTGTCAAATAATATCGGCAGCGATCTCGGCCCTTTCCGGATGGCGCCGTTTCGGCCGCGCAGCCGGCCGTCTGCAAGCGGCCGGCCCGCGTCGTAGCCGGCAACGGCACGTTCGGCTCGGGGCCAAAGTCGTTCATCGCAGGCTCCTCGTTCGGGCGCTTATCGTATATAGGGGCAAATGCCCGAGTATCAAGGTAAAAGAGGGAAATAACCCGCATGGCGGTTCCGCAGGAGCGCAGTGCGATCGCCCGCGTTTAGGTCGGCGCGGCCCCAAGTCCGGACCGCCAGAGCCGGTGTCCGGCAGCCGCCGCCGATGGAATCGGTCCGTCCCGCGTTGGCAATTGTTGGAATCGCCAACATTCTCGTGGTAGTCTCGACAATCTGTTGCAGCCGAGTCTGGGAATCGCGACGTCCCCGCCTTGCAATGAGGGATGTTGCGGCGCAACATTTCCCCCACAAACGGGACAGCGGCGTTCGCGCCGGAAGCCCAGGGGATCGCTCAAGCCCGGGCCGGCTGGATCGAGGCAGCAGGTGCCAACAGGGGCACGGCTTTACGTGGGAGAGCAACGATGAACGTCACTCGGAGAAACTTCCTCAAGGGAACGGCGGCCGGCGCGGCCGCGCTCGCCGCGCCTTCGCTCCTATCGCGCCAGGCCTTGGCCGCGCGCGAGACGGAGCTGAACATCCTCTGCTGGGAAGGCTACAACTCGGCCGACGTGCTCGACCCCTTCCGAGTCGAGAAGGGGGCCACCATCAAGGCGGAATCGCTTACCAACGATCCGACCATGATCAACCGGCTGCGCGCCGGCGAGGTCAACGTCTGGGACCTGATCAACGTCAACAATCCCTGGGCGCGCAAGGTGATGTACCCGGAAGGGCTGATCACGCCGCTCGACCGGGCGAAGTTCGAGCCCTACTTCGAAACCATGCTTCCGGCCTTCAAGCCGCCCTACAAGTGGGCGATGAGCGAGGACGGCAAGGAGCTGCTCGGCATTGCTCAGCGGTTCGGCCCCTACAGCTTCGTGGTCAATACCGACAAGGTGAGCCGCGCCACCGCCGAAGACCAGGGCTGGGACCTCTGGAACGACCCGGCCAACGCCGGCAAGTACGGCGTCCTGGAGTCCGACGACTGGAACGTCTTCGACATCTTCCTGATCGCCGGCATCGATCCTTTCCGCCCGCATAACGACGACGAGCTCGCCAAGTTCGACGAGGCGGCGAAGCGGGTCTTCAAGGGGGCGAAGGTGGTCGGCGACATCGCCACCATGAATCAGTCGCTGGTTTCCGGCGAGATCGACTTTCACCTCACCGGCGGCACCTATTCGGCTTCGCCGGCGCGATTCGACGGCCATCCGGAGATTCGCGGCGTCACCCCGATGAAGAGCGCCATTCCTGGCAAGGGCGGCGTGGCCTGGATCGAGATCACCTCGACGGTCGCCAATCCGAACCTCTCGCCGCTCGCCGCCGAGTTCCTCGCCTATGTCCAGGACCCGGAGGTGGCGCACACGGTGGCCTTTGCCGAAGGCACCTTCAATCCGGTGACCCAGATGGGCACCAAGGAGTGCTTCGACCTCTTCACCAAGGACGAGCTCGACGCAATCCAGTGGGACAGCCTGGAAGAAGAAATGGCACGCTCGGCCGAATACGATATCGTGCCCGACTACGAGCGCGCCCTCGACCTGATGACCGCGGCCAAGCGTGAGGCGAGTGGGGGGTAGCTTCCGGCTGTAGAGGCAGATTCGATGATCGCACGGCCGCCAATCCTCGAACTCGTTGGAGTCACCAAGCAGTTCGGCGGATTGACGGCCGTCGATCATATCGACCTCAAGATATTCGACGGCGAGTTCTTCACCATCGTCGGGCCCTCGGGGTCCGGCAAGACCACACTGCTGCGCATGCTCGCCGGCATGGAATCGCCCACTTCGGGCGATATCATGCTGCGCAACAAGCGGATCAACGACCTGCCGGCCAACCGGCGCCCGACCTGCATGGTGTTCCAGTCGCTGGCGCTCTTTCCTCACAAGTCGGTCGGCCAGAACATCGAATTTCCGCTCAAGATGAAGGGCGTCGCACGCAGCGCGCGCCGCGCGCGGGCGCTGGAGCTGCTGCGGCTGCTGCGGCTGCCGGAACCCTACTACGGCAAGAACGTCACACAGTGCTCGGGCGGCGAGCGTCAGCGAGTCGCGCTCGCCCGCGCCTTCGCATACGACCCGGAGATTCTGTTCTTCGACGAGCCGCTGTCGGCGATCGACTACAAGCTCAGGAAGACGCTGGAGAAGGAGCTCAAGGACATCCACCGGGAGACCGGCAAGACCTTCATGTACATCACCCACAGCCTGGAGGAGGCGATGGTGATGAGCGACCGGATCGGGGTGATGCGCCAGGGACGCCTGGTCCAGGTCGGCACGCCGCACGAGATCTACGTCCAGCCGGTCGACAAGTTCGTCTCCGAATTCATGGGCGAGGTGAACGTCATCGACATCCGTGCCGGGATGAACGGCCGGGCGGTCGCCGACTCGCCCGCCGGCGAGTTCACCACGCCGCCGCTGCCGGGAGGCTTTACCGCCGGGCATCTGGTGGTACGGCCGGAGTTCATGCGCTTCCTCGGCGCTCCCGGCGAGGCCGAGAACCATCTTCGAGGCAAGCTCTACAACGAATACGCGCTGGGCTCGCGCATCCAGTACCAGGTGCGGGTCGACGACCACGTGTTCATCATCGAGAAGCTGCGCCAGCAAGCCTATGCCGGGCGCCTCGACGACGAGGTGCTGATCGGCTGGGACGCGCGCGACAGCATCCTGGTCGACGGGTGATGGCGGCCGAGACCGCGCTGCCCGAGGCAACCGCCGGCTTCGCCGGCTCGGCGGCGCGGGCGAGACGGCTGGCGCTGGCGCCGGGGCGGCGCCACGCCCTGCCGATGCTGGCGCTCCTGCTGATCGGCTTTGCGGCGCCGCTCCTCGCCGTCATGTGGTTCAGCTTCGTTCCGCCCCGCACCTTCGCGCTGTGGCAGGCGCCGACCCTCGAGAACTATCACACCATCTTCGCGGAGACCTTCTACCGCTCGTTCCTGTGGTCGCTGGGGCTCGCGGTCGTCGCCACCGCGACGCTGGTCGCGATCTGCTATCCGGTCGCCTATGGCCTGGCCAGGCTGTTCGGCCGGTGGGCCAACCTGGTGA
>JBOHKJ010000251.1:0-1639 GCA_050728975.1 Kiloniellales bacterium
CGCCTGGGACCTCCCTGTTCCTGCACCCTCGCCGCCGAGCGCCGAGCACTGGCTCGGCACCGACGACCAGGCGCGCGACGTGACTGCGCGGCTGATCTACGGATTCCGTATATCCGTCTTGTTCGGCTTGACGCTGACCGCCATCTCCGCGGTGGTGGGCGTCAGCGCCGGCGCGATTCAAGGTTACTTCGGCGGCTGGACCGACCTGCTGTTCCAGCGCTTCATGGAGATCTGGTCGGGCCTGCCGACGCTCTACCTGCTGATCATCCTGGCAAGCGTGATCGAGCCCAATTTCTGGTGGCTGCTCGGGATCATGCTGTTGTTCTCCTGGATGGGCTTCGTCGGCGTGGTGCGAGCCGAGTTTCTGCGCGCCCGCAACTTCGACTACGTGCGCGCGGCGCGTGCGCTCGGCGCTTCGGACCTCGTCATCATCTATCGCCACGTCCTGCCGAACGCTCTGGTATCGACCATGACCTTCCTGCCTTTCACGCTAGTCGCCGGCGTGACCGCGCTAACGTCGCTCGATTTCCTCGGCTTCGGTCTGCCGGCCGGCTCGGCTTCGCTCGGCGAGCTGCTGGCCCAGGGCAAGGCCAACCTGCAGGCGCCCTGGCTCGGCCTCACCGGCTTCTTCTCGCTCGCCGTCATGCTGAGTCTGCTTGTCTTCATCGGCGAGGCGGTGCGCGACGCCTTCGATCCGCGCAAGCTCTTCGCCGGAGCGCCGCCGCCCGAGGAAGCGGCCGGACAATTGACGCCGGAGCCGGCTCGATGAGCGCGCCATTGCTCTATGTCAGCGCTCTCGGCGTCGAATTCCGCCTCCCTTCGGGCAGCGTCACGGCAGTCAAGGACACTTCCTTCACCCTCGAACGCGGCCGCACCCTTGCGCTGGTCGGCGAGAGCGGCTCCGGCAAGTCGGTGACCGCGCTCTCGGTGTTGCAGCTTCTGCCCTATCCGCTGGCTCACCATCCCAAGGGCAGCTCGATCCGCTTCAAGGGGCAGGAGCTGATCGGCGCGCCCGAAGCGACGTTGCGCAAGGTGCGCGGCAACGAGATCGCGATCGTCTTTCAGGAGCCGATGACCTCGCTCAATCCGCTGCACACGGTGGAGAAGCAGATCGCCGAGACCCTGACGCTCCACAAGGGGTTGGGCCCGCAGGCGGCGCGCAAGCGGGTGCTGGAGCTGCTGCATCTGGTCGGCATCGCCGAGGCGGAGAAGCGTCTCGCCGCCTTTCCTCACGAGCTTTCCGGCGGCCAGCGCCAGCGCGTGATGATCGCCATGGCGCTCGCCAACGAGCCGGACCTGCTGATCGCCGACGAGCCGACCACGGCCACCGACGTCACCATCCAGGCGCAGATCCTGAAGCTGCTGAAGGAGCTGCAGGGGCGCCTCGGCATGGCGATGCTGTTCATCACCCACGACCTCGGCATCGTGCGCAAGGTGGCCGACCGGGTGTGCGTGATGACCCGGGGCGAGATCGTGGAGGCCGGCCCGGTGGCCGAGGTGTACGGGCGCCCGCAGCACCCCTACACCCGGCGGCTCATGGCCGCCGAGCCCAAAGGCCAGCCCCACCCGGGGCCGGCCGACGCCGCCGTCGTCCTCGAGGCGCGCGACGTCCGCGTCTGGTTCCCGCTCAAGGCCGGGG
>JBOHKJ010000252.1:0-6380 GCA_050728975.1 Kiloniellales bacterium
GTCGTTGATGGTGGCCGCCACCGCCTCGATGCCGACCGGCCCGCCGTCGTAGTGCTCGATGATCGCGGTCAGGAAGCGGCGGTCGAGGCGGTCGAGGCCCCGGCGGTCCACGCCCTCGCTGTCGAGCGCGCGGGACGTGATGGCGTCGGTGATCCGGCCGTCGCCGTGGACCTGAGCGTAGTCGCGCACGCGACGGAGCAGGCGATTGACGATGCGCGGCGTGCCGCGTGCGCGGCGCGCGATCTCGCGCGCGCCCTCGGGCGTCAATGCCATGCTCAGCACCTTGGCGCCGCGCCCGACGATGAAGCAGAGATCGTCTTCCTGGTAAAAATCGAGACGCAGCGGAATCCCGAAGCGCTCGCGCAGCGGCGTCGTGATGAGCCCCGAGCGCGTGGTGGCGCCTACCAGCGTGAAAGGCGGCAGGTCGATCCTGACCGAGCGCGCCGCGGGTCCCTCGCCGATGATGAGGTCGAGCTGGAAGTCCTCCATTGCCGGATAGAGGATCTCCTCGACCGCCGGCGAGAGTCGATGGATCTCGTCGATGAAGAGCACATCGCGCGGCTGCAGGTTGGTGAGCAGCGCGGCGAGGTCGCCGGCGCGCGCGATCACCGGGCCCGAGGTGGCGCGGAAGCCGACGCCCATCTCGCGTGCCACGATCTGGGCCAGCGTGGTCTTTCCGAGTCCCGGGGGCCCATGAAACAAGACGTGATCGAGGGCTTCGCCGCGCACGCGCGCCGCTTCGATGAAGATCCGCAGATTCTCGCGCAGCTGCTTCTGGCCGATGAAATCGTCGAGCGCCAGCGGACGCAGCGAGCCTTCGCCGCTATCTCCGGGCACTTGTTCGGCGGCGATCATGCGACCGTCGCTCACGATGCCAGCTCTTTCAGGCCGGCGCGGATCAGCGTATCGAGCCCGGCGGCCGGCCCGAGCTCACGTGCCGCCTTGCCGATCGCTCCGAAGGCCTCGCTGCGGCCGTAACCGAGATTGACCAGCGCCGAGACGGCATCGAGGCTGGCGCCGTTGACCGGCGTGGCGGTCGCCTTCTCGGCACCCGCGAGGCGCGCGGCCTGGCCGAGCGCAATGCGACCGGCCTTTTCCTTCAGTTCCGAGATGAGGCGCTGGGCAAGCTTGGGGCCGACCCCATTGGCGCGGGTCAGCGCGGCCTTGTCCTCGGAGGCAATCGCCTGGATCAGCTGTTCGGGCGAGAGCACCGAGAGGATCGCAAGCGCGAGGCGCGCACCGACGCCTTGGACCTTGTCGAGCAGACGGAACCAGTCGCGCTCCGCCCCCTCGGCGAAGCCGAACAGCCGGAGCTGCTCTTCGCCCAGGCGGGTTTCGACATGGAGGCTGACCGGGCGGCCGCTCTCCGGAAGCGCCGCCAGCGTCCGCGCCGAGCAGCTCACCAGATAGCCTACCCCGCCGACATCGAGAATCGCCCAGTCCTCGCCGGTGGAATCGACCGTGCCGGTCAGCTTGCCGATCACGGCCGCGCTCCCGCTTCGCGGAGGGCGGCTGCCCGGGCGCCGGTCTGCCAGCCGAGCGCGGTTTGGGCGTGATGGGCATGACAGATGGCGACCGCCAGCGCGTCGGCGGCATCGGCCCGTTCGAGGGTCGCACCCGGCAGCAGGCGCTTCACCATCATCGCCACTTGGTCCTTGGCCGCGTGACCGGTGCCGACCACCGCCTTCTTGACGATCATCGGCAGGTATTCCGCGACCGGCAGGCCGCGTAGCGTCGGCGTCAGTAGCGCGACACCGCGCGCCATGCCGAGCTTCAGCGTCGAGGAGGGATTCTTGTTGGCGAGCGTGGTTTCGACCGCCGCCTGATCGGGATGGTAGGCCTCGAGGATTGCGGCGATACCTTCCTGCAGCGCCACCAGCCGCTCACCGAGCGGCCGCGTGCTCACCGTCGTAATCACGCCGTCGCCGAGATGCCGCAGACGATTGCCTTCGGCTTCGATCACGCCCCAACCGGTAAATCGCAATCCTGGATCCAGTCCGATGACGCGCAGTACCGCGGGCAAGGCCGTTCCCTCTTTCAATTTCAGGCCGTCAGCCTAGACAGAACCTCGTCGGCGATCTCGAAGTTTGCGGAGACGCGTTGCACGTCGTCGCTGTCCTCCAGCACCGACAGCAGCTTGAAAAGATGCTCGGCCTGCTCCTGCTCGAGCGGAACGGTCGAGCGTGGGCGCCAGGCGAGATAGGCCTCGCGCGGATCGCCGAAACGCTCGGCGAGTCCGTCGCGCACCAAGGAGAAGTCGTCGGGCGTGGTGATCACCTCGTGACCATCGCGGCCGGACTCGACGTTGCTGGCACCGGCTTCGACCGCCGCCTCGAAGATCTCTTCGGCGTTCGCGGCATCGGTTGAATAGAGGATGACACCGGCGCGCTCGAACATGAAGGCGACGCTATTGGTCTCGCCGAGGCTGCCGCCGTGCTTCGAGAAGGCGGTGCGGACCTCGGAGGCGGTGCGGTTGCGGTTGTCGGTCAGCGCCTCGACGATCAAGGCCACCCCACCGGGGCCGTAGCCCTCGTAGCGAATCTCCTCGTAGCTGGTCTCGTCGTCGCCGCCGGTCGCCCGCTTGATGGCGCGCTCGACGTTGTCTTTGGGCATGTTGGCCGCCCGTGCTGCGGAAACCGCGGCCCGCAGGCGCGGATTGGAGGCCAGATCGGGGAGACCCGAACGGGCCGCGACCATGATTTCCCGGATCAGCTTGGCAAACCGCTTGGCGCGCTTCGCGTCCTGCGCGCCCTTGCGATACATGATGTTCTTGAACTGCGAATGGCCCGCCATGCCCAGAGCGACCCTATATTCTGTTGGAAAAGTTTGAACGCCTACTATATATCGCGGGCGTCGGCGGGATTTAACCGAATTTCCGGAGGAATAGCCAGCCAATATGGCGACATTTTGGCGTCACCCGAGGGCTTTAGACGGTCTCCTGGGCTGCGCGTCGCGCGCCTCCAGCCGCTGCGCTCTTTACCAATCGTTAAGCGCCGCGGCGGATCATCGAGGCTCTTTTCCAGGTCCAGACCCTGGTTCGGCCGCGCAGATCTTCTCGACCAACGGACCCGCTCGATGACCTCGCCGATCGAAGTTTTCAATCTTGCCATCGCCGACAACCCGGCGCGCGATCGCGCGGAGGCGACGCGTCGCCTCGATCACGCCGGCGAGCTGGTGCGCGAGTTCGTCGCCCACAGCGGCCTGCCTGCGCTCGACTTGCTGCTGGCCGCCGCCAGCCACAACTCGCCGCTCGCCGCCGCCGAGGGTGCGCGCGCGGTCGCCGACGAGCTGGCACAACAGACCGACCTGCTGTTCGGCGAGGTCGACCGCTTCCTGACCGTCACCAAGGAAAAATAGCGAAGGTTCCTTCCCGGGTGCTTTTGCGTTGCAGGCGGTCGCTCAAAGGCGGTCGCCTTTTTTTGCGCTGGGTCGTCGGCTCGTCGGGATCGCGCCTTCGGAACCGCCCGCTCGATGCGGCTTTCTCGCCGCGCGGCGGCGGAATTATGCGCGCCGAGCGCGGCCGACCGAGATCGCTGCCGATATTCGCGCCCGCCGGCTGGGGCGCGAATCGCTCCCGGCGTCTCCTCGACTTGTTCGGCGCCTAGAGCTTTGGGAGGGCGGGAGCGAGCCGGCCGCCGACCCTGATGGGCTCTACGCGGCGGGCGAGACCGCTCCGGTCGTCGGTCTCCACCAGCACCGCGCAGAGCGTGCCTTCGCCCTCGGCCGCCCTGAGCCGTTCGGTCGGCAGGCGGCGCACGAAGCGCGTCACCGATAGCCCCTTGTCCATGCCGATCACCGAATCGTAGTCGCCGCACATCCCGGCGTCGGTCATGTAGGCCGTACCGCCGGACAGGATCATGGCGTCGGCCGTCGGCACATGGGTATGGGTGCCGACCACCAGGCTCGCCCGGCCGTCGACGTAGTGGGCCAGCGCCATCTTCTCGCTGGAGGCCTCGGCATGGACGTCGATCAGGATCGCAGAGACGCTGCCGCCCAGGCGATGCCGGCTCAGCTCCTGCTCGACGCAGGCGAAGGGGTCGTCGAGGGCATCCATGAAGAGCCGCCCCATGACGTTCACCACCAGCACCTTCTGGCCCTTGGCGCCGGTGAAGACTGCCGCACCTCGGCCCGGCGTCTGGGGCGGATAGTTGTGGGGCCGCAGCAGACGCGGCTCGCGCTCGATGAAGGACAGCGCCTCGCGCTGGTCCCAGGAATGGTTGCCGCCGCTGATGACGTCGGCGCCTGCGGCGAAGATGTCCTTGCAGATCGCCTCGGTGATGCCGAAGCCGCCGGCGGCGTTCTCGCCGTTGACCACCACGAAATCGATTGCCAGATCGCGGCGCAGCTCAGGGACATGGCGGATGAAGGCGTCGCGCCCGGCCCGGCCCACCAAGTCGCCGCAAAACAGCAAGCGCATTCCCGCTACTCCCTTCCCGCTGCGCGCCGGGCGCTGGCGCGCACGACGACGATCGCTTCGCGCTCGGTCACGATCCAATCGAGGCGGGCATCGTGCGGCCCGCGCGGCACCGCCGGAACCTCCTGTCCTGCATAGGCGACCCCGACGGCGGTGGTCGGCCGCGCGGCGCGCAGCTTGGTGAGCGTGCGGTCATAGAAGCCACCGCCATAGCCAAGGCGGTAGCCGTCTCGGTCGAAGGCGAGCAGGGGCACCAGCAGGACGCTCGGCTCCAGGACTTCGGCCTCGGGCGCGGGAACAGACGTGCCGAAGCTGGCCGGAACCAACGCTTCGCCGGGTCGCCAGCGGCGGAAGATCAACGGCTCGCCGCGTTTCACCACCACCGGCAGGGCGAGAGGATGGCCGGCGGCTGCCAGCTGTTCGAGCGCCGGGCAAATGTCCAGCTCGTCGCCCATCGGCCAGAAGCCGGAAACGACGGCGCCCGCTTCTAGAGGCACGGCCTCCAACAGGCGCGCGGCCAGCCGCTCACCAGCATCGGGCCTGGCTGCGGCGGCACGCCGTGCCTTCGCGGCGTCTCGCGCTTGGGCTTTTTCGTCAATCAGGGTCATGAGGGAAAGGCAGGTGGTGCCGCGATGGCCGTTGGTCCTGGATCTTCCTCTGTGGCCTGCCAATGCAGGTGGGCACCATGTACCGAGACCACGGCCCCGGCAGAGACGGTTCCCTAGAGGTTGGTATTGGCCCCAGGGATCGATGGACCTGACGCACCCCGCAGCACCGAAACCGCGTTCGCCTTATCTAGGCTTGCTCGATCCGCCGGGCAATAGCTTCGATCCGCCGCGCCGAAGCGCTCAGCGCCGCGACCTCGGTCGGATCGCCACCCTCGCCACGGGTCGCTTCCAGCTCATCGGCAAGCAGCAGCGCTGTCATCACCAACAGCCGCGCCTCGCCGACCTTGCCGACCGCGTGCTCCAGCTCCCTGACCCGCCCGTCGAGATGGCCGGCCAGCCGCATCAAGGCTTCCTCCTGGCCGTCCTCGCAGGCAACTAGGTAGGTGCGGCCATTGATGGTGATCTCCTGTTCGGCCATGAGTGCCCTTTCGACCTAGTCCCGAAGCAAGCCTTCGAGGCGCGCAATCGCGCCGTCGAGCCGGCGGCTCACCGTCTCCTTGGTGGCACGCAGCGCTGCCCGCTCGCGCCGCGCTTCGGCCAATTCGCCTTCCAGACGCGCGACCTTTGCCACCGTTGCACCGCCTGCGCTACCGGCCGTCGCCTTGGCACCGCCCGTCGGCAGCGCACGCTCCAGCCGCGCGATTGCCGCATCTAGTTGCCGCCGCGCCTCCTCAACGCCGAGGGCTCGTGCCATTGTCCGCTTCCGTTTCCGCCTCGAAGCCTTGGATCGAGCATAGGCTTGAGGCAGGAAGGGGGTCAACGGCGCCACCGGCTGCGAGCGGCCAGTTGCCGGTTGACGCTCACCCGTAGCGACGGCATCTTGCGCACCGCGAACCACGGCACCGGCAATCGCCCGTCGGCGCGGTAATCCCCGCCATATCAGCTCCGCGCCCGCGAACGATCGGGTTCTGTGAGGCACCAAATCCGAGTGACGCCACCGATGGATTCCGAGCGGGCACCTTCGAGCGCAGCGGCAGCAGTCGACCGCCGGGAGATGGCGAACGCCATCCGCGCGCTCGCCATGGACGCGGTCGAAGCGGCAAAGTCTGGGCATCCGGGCATGCCGATGGGCATGGCCGACGTCGCCACCACGCTCTTTAGCCGTTTCCTCAAGTTCGACCCCGCACGTCCGGATTGGCCAGATCGCGACCGCTTCGTGCTTTCCGCCGGTCACGGCTCGATGCTGCTCTATTCGCTGCTCTACCTCACCGGGTACCCGGAGATGACGCTCGACGAGCTGCGACGCTTCCGTCAGCTCGGCAGCAGGACCGCCGGCCATCCAGAGTACGGTCATGCGC
>JBOHKJ010000253.1:0-6007 GCA_050728975.1 Kiloniellales bacterium
GATCGCCACGCCCCAGCTCACCGCAACGCTGCCGCCCGGCTGCGACAGCGATCCGTATTTCGTCGCATTGGTTGCCAGCTCGTGCAGCGCCATCGCAAGCGGCAGGATCGCCTTCGGCTTCAGGACAACGTTGTCGTTGCCGGTGACGACTATGTTCTTCCTGGCCTTGGACCGATAGGGTGTCAGCCCTGCCTCCACGAGCTCGCGCAGGTCCGCCTGGTCCCAATCGCGCTGGGTCAGCAGGCCGTGGACCCGGCTTAGAGACCGAACGCGGCCTTGGATCGCTTCCACGAAGGCCTGGGGGGACTCCGCGCTTCTGGCGGTCTGAGCGATCAGGGCCGTCACGGTCGCCAGCGTGTTTCTGACGCGATGGTCGAGCTCGGCGATCAGCAGGCTCTTCTGCTCTTCGGCGAGCCTGCGCTCCGTGAACTCCCGCGCGATCGTCGACGCCGCAATGACCTTTCCGTGCCGGTCCTTGATCGGCGAGACGCTGAGCGAGACGTCGATCCGCGTTCCGTCCTTTCGGAGCCGATCGACTTCGAAGTGCGCGATCGTTTCGCCACGTCTCATGGCGTCCAGAATGAGCGGCACCTCGTCGCTCTGATTGTCGGCGAGCAGGATCGAGAAGGGCTTGCCGACCGCTTCGTCGGCCGTGTAGCCGAAAATTCTTTCGGCGCCCGCATTCCAGCTCCTGATCACGCCGTCGAACCCGTGGCCGATGACGGCATCCTGCGAGGAGTCGACGATCGCCGCGAGCCTGGCGGCGGCAATTTCATGATGCATACGCTCGGTGATGTCGACGAAGGTGATCACGACCCCGTCGATAACATCGCTTATCGTGCGGTATGGACGGATGCGCATCAGAAAGGTGGTGGCGTCGTCCGCGACCTGCACCTCGCGCTCGACCACGGAGAGGTCGCGCAGAACTTTCTTCGCGTCGCGCTGCAGATCGGCATAGGTCATCCGCGGCACGAGGTCGGTGATCGGCCGGCCGCGGTCGCTGTCCCGCAGGTGAAGAAGGTCCGTCACGCCGGGGGTAAAGGCCCTTATGCGCAGCTTGCCGTCGAGAAAGATCGTCGCGATCTGCGTGCTCTCGAGCAGGTTCCTTATGTCGCTGTTCAGCCGCACCAGGGTCTCGTTCTTGCTGTTCAGCTCGGCGTTGATCGTCTCGAGCTCTTCGTTCGTCGACTGCAGCTCCTCCTTGGCGGTTTCGAGCTCTTCGTTGGACGACTGAAGCTCCTCGTTGACCGACTGATACTCTTCGTTGGCGGATTTCAATTCCTCGTTGGCCGTTTCCAGCTCGTCTATCGTGCCCTGAAGCTGCACCTTGGTCGCTTGCAGCTCGTGCTCCAGGGCCTGCACTTCGGGATTAGGAGTCGCGGCCGGCGCGTCGGCAGCCGTGGAAACCTCACCGACGTCCCGGAAGGCGACGACGCAAAGCCCCTTGACGCCGCTCTGCTCGATCGGCTCGACGATGAGCTTGAGGGATCGAACCTGGCCATCGACCCGGATCGTCAAGGTCTCGGTCGTGACCGGCCTATCCGCCGTGTAGGCCTCGCGCACCGCCGCACGCACCGCGGGCCGGAGCGCCTTGCGAACGATGCCGAGCAGGTTCAGGCTTGCCCTGCCGGGCGACGGCTCGAGGTAGCGTCCGATCTCGCCTCCCGAGAAGCGCAGGATCTCGTACTGCCGGTCGATCACCACGTAGGCCGGAGAATGTTTCTCCATGACGCGGTGAGCGCCGTGATCGATCAGGTCCTGGATGCGAGGAACTGCATGCGGCGCGCCGGGGAGCGGCCGCGTCGCGGTCGGCGGCCCGGCGGGCGCAGAATCCGGGAGCACCGGCGAAGAGTTGTCGAGGCGCCGGAAGATCCGGTGCTTCTTGTCGATCGCCTCGAAGAGCCTGCCGCTGCGGGTTATGCCTTCGGATTGACCGAGGCAGAGATATCCGTCGCGCCGCAGGGCGTAGTGGAACGTCCGTAATATGCGGCCCTGCAAATCGGCGCTCATGTAAATCATCAGGTTGCGGCAGGAGATCAGGTCCAGCTTCGAGAAGGGCGGGTCCTTAATGACGCTGTGCGTCGAGAACACGCACATCTCGCGGATCTCCTTGATCGGGCAGTAGTCGTCGCCCTCCTCGGCAAACCAACGCTCCGCACGCTCCCGCGACATGCGGGCCATCGGCTTGCGGTAGCGACCGGCCCGCGCGACCGCGATTGCAGCCTCGTCGATATCCGTGCCGAATATCTGAATTCTCGGGGCGATTCCTTGCCGCTCCACCGACTCTCTCACCAGGATCGCGATCGAATAGACTTCCTCTCCGGTCGCGCAGCCCGGGACCCAGATTCGAACCAGGTCGGCGTCCCCTTTGCCTTTCAGAAGCTCCGGCAGGACCGATGCCAAGGCATCGAAAGCTTCCGGATTGCGAAAGAACTGCGTCACCCCGATCACGAATTCCCGGAACAGCAACTCGACCTCGCGCGGCTCGTTCCTCAGACGTTGGACGAAGGCGGAAATCGTGTCGGTGCGTAGCACCTGCATCCGCCGTTGGATCCGGCGCATGAGCGTGTTCGGCTTGTACTGGCTGAAGTCGTGACCGGTCCCGGCGCGCAGAATGGCGAAGATCGCCGACAGGTGGTCCCCGGCGGCGCGCCGGTTGCCGTCGGCGTCCTTCTTTCCCGCGACCTTGATGAGATGCTGCCGGTATTCGACGAGCGCCGCCGGCATATCCTCGACCGGCAAGATGTAGTCGACCAGTCCAGTGGCGGCAGCGCTGTGCGGCATCCCGCTCATCGCCGTGGCACCGAGATCGCCTTGGGCCAGGGTGAGTCCACCATGCCCCTTGATCGCCCTCACGCCGAGCGTGCCGTCGCTGCCGGTGCCCGAGAGGACGACGCTTACGGCGCATTCCCCCTGGTCCTCGGCCAGGGAGGCGAAGAAGGTGTCGATCGGGCGGCGGTGCTCCCGAGCCGGAGCTGGCTTGAGGACGCGCAAGACGCCAGCCTTTATCGTCAAGGTCGCATCCGGCGGAATAATGAGGATGCGGTTCGCAGACACCGCCATGCGATCTTCGGCTTCCGCGACCGGGATGGCGGTGTGCCGGCCGAGCAACTCGGCGAGCAGGCTCTTATGGTGCGGGTCGAGATGCTGCACGAGCACGAACGCCATGCCGCTGTCCGCGGGCATGTGGGCGAAGAACGTCTCGAAGGCCGCGAGCCCGCCGGCCGAGGCACCGATGCCGACGACAAGCAGAGGCGCTGCCGATCCGGCTCCGCGCCGGCCGCCGCGTGCCGCAGATTTTGCAACCGGCTTGCTACGGCTGCCGGACCGCTTTTGGCTCTGTTTTGTCGGCCCGGTTGTCGAGGCACGCCCGCTACCGGAGCGGGACGGGCCCCCCGACCTCGCGGAGGAGGTTGTGCGTGGGCGACGTGGCATTCGGGGGCCCCACCAATTGAGTCGCCATACCCGACCGGGCCGGCCACGCGGGAATTCCACCGGACTCTCGACTAACCCCGCGACATAACCATTAACGCCCGCCATTTGCCAAGCCTGCAGCGAGCGCGGAAGCGGCCGGTATTTTCCCCACATACAAGAGGGTAGCGGCGAGCCGGAGGAGGCGGGTCGAAGCCCATATGTTCGATTACGAAAATTCCCCTCGACAAGCGAACGCGCGTAACTGAAAATCGACACGAAAATGGCGCCAAGCGGCAAGCGCCGAGGAGGGAGCGGTCCATGGCGTTCGGCGAGCGGCACCAGGAGATCCAGGAGCTGGTACATCGGCAGGGCTTCGTCTCGATCGAATCGCTGGCCCAGCATTTCGACGTCACGCCCCAAACAATCCGCCGCGATATCAATATCTTGAGCCGGCAGGGCCTGCTCCGGCGCTACCACGGCGGAGCCGGCCTGCCGTCGAGCGTCGAGAACGTGGCCTATGCCACCCGCCAAGTCATCTGCCTGGAGGAGAAGCGCCGCATCGCCCGCCTGGTGGCCGAGCACATTCCCGACGAGGCCTCGCTATTCCTCAACATCGGCACCACCACCGAAGAAGTGGCCCGCGCGCTCACCGGCAAGCGGGGTCTTCGGGTCATCACCAACAACCTGAACGTGGCGGCGATCCTGGCCGAGAGCGAGAGCGCCGAGGTGACGGTCGCCGGCGGCCTGATGCGCAAGCGCGACCGGGCGATCATCGGCGAGGCCACGATAAACTTCATAGGTCAGTTCAAGGTCGATTACGGAGTCATTGGAATCTCGGCGATAGACCCAGACGGAACCCTGCTGGACTTCGACTTTCGCGAGGTCCAGGTCTCCAAGGCGATCATAGAGAGCGCGCGCCACGTCTTCCTGGTCACCGACCACACCAAGTTCAGCCGCAGCGCGCTGGTCCGGCTCGGCGACGTCTCACTGATCGACGCGATCTTCACCGACCAGCCGCTGCCGGCCAGCCTTGCCGCGCGGTTCGCCGAGACCGAGATCGCGGTCCATGTGGCGCCACCGATACCTCAGGGCGTGCCTTCGCAATCGCAAAAAGCTTTGGCGTCTAAGGTTTGAACCCGCGCGTCATTGTGACAAATCTTTTCGCTTTCGAATTCTCGATCTTCGATTATAGTCACGGTTAACGCCCCGGCTGGCGGCACGCCCGGGCACCGAAAATCGCGCAGCCGCATCCTGGGGGAGGGCAAGGACATGGCCGAGCGACCGGCTCGCAGCGACGCTGTCGGGACGCCTCGGCTCTGCGCCGCCCGGCGAGGGACATGACGCGTTCGGCCGAGCTCTACGACCTCGCGATCGTCGGCGGTGGCATCAACGGCTGCGGAATCGCCCGCGACGCCGCAGGGCGCGGACTCAAGGTCCTGCTGTGCGAGCAGAACGACCTCGGCGGCGCCACCTCGGCCTCTTCGACCAAGCTGATACACGGCGGCCTGCGCTACCTCGAGCACTACGAGTTCCGGCTGGTCCGCGAAGCCTTGATCGAGCGCGAGGTGCTGCTGGCTGCAGCACCTCATATCATCTGGCCGCTCACCTTCGTGCTACCCCACGAATCGAAGCTGCGTCCCGCCTGGCTGATCCGCCTCGGCCTGTTCCTCTACGATCATCTCGGCGGCCGCAAGCGGCTCGCGGGCTCGCGCGGGCTCGACCTCCGGCGCGATCCCGTCGGGCGGCCGCTCAAGCCGGAGCTCGTCAAGGGCTTCAGCTACTCCGATTGCTGGGTCGAGGATTCGCGCCTGGTGGTCTTGAACGCACTGGATGCGCGGGAGCGCGGCGCCACTGTCCTGCCGCGCACTTCCTGTGTCGCGGCGGTCCGCGAGCAGGGCGCCTGGACGGTGTCGCTGCAGGGGCGCAATGGCGCAAAGCGCACCGTCCGGGCGCGCGCCTTGGTCAATGCGGCGGGGCCCTGGGTCCGCGAGGTGCTGGGCGGCGTGATCGGCGCCAACCGGCCGGGCTCGGTGCGGCTGGTCAAAGGCAGCCACATCGTCGTCAAGCGCCTCTACGAAGGCGAGCAGGCCTACATCCTGCAGAACGACGACCGCCGCATCGTCTTCATCATCCCCTACGAGCGCGATTTCTCGCTGATCGGGACCACCGACGTTCCCTTCGAAGGCGACCCGGCGCAGGTCGCGATCGACCGCAGCGAGACCGACTACCTGATCTCGGCGGCGAACCGCTACCTGGCGAAGCCGATCGGCGCCGAGGCGGTGGTCTGGAGCTACGCCGGGGTGCGGCCGCTCTACGACGACAGAAGCGCCGAGGCCTCCGAGGTGACCCGCGACTACGTCTTCGACATCGACCGGCCCGCGGCCGAGGCGCCGGTGCTGTCGATCTTCGGCGGCAAGATCACCACCTACCGGCGCCTCGCCGAGCAGGCCATGGACAAACTTGCGCCCTTTTTCCCGGCCATCAAGCCCGCCTGGACCGAGCGCAGCGCGCTCTCGGGCAGCGACTTCGGCGACGCGACCCGCGTCGAAGCGCGCGATGCGTTCTTTGCCAGCCACCCGCATATCGCCGAGGC
>JBOHKJ010000254.1:0-7121 GCA_050728975.1 Kiloniellales bacterium
TGATGCCAACCTACGAAAGCTGGATCGTCCGTCGCGAGTCCTGGTTGCCGCCGTTTCCGCTCACGAGACGATACGACCGCGATCGTGACGCCACGGGTCGCTTTGAGGAGTAGGTCGCACGAACGGTCGGGCGACGTGTCAGAAGCCGTTGTCCCTTTCAGAGAACATGGTGACCTCCTTCTTTGGGGCCCCTAAAACCAGCCTGCTACCCTTAGCTTTCGAAGCAGGACTAGGTTCCACCTAAGAGCTCGAGCATTAACTTATCCCTTGAGCTAAGCGTTTGGCTATGATACTTAGCCTTATGGGACAGTATCCAGACCGGCTCAGCGGCATCTTTCAAGCACTTGCCGATCCTACGCGACGCGCCGTTCTCGGACGGCTAAGCAAGGGATCCGCGAGCGTCAGCGATCTGGCGAAACCGTTCGAGATGGCCTTGCCGTCCTTCATGAAACACATCCGTTTCCTTGAAGGCAGCGGTCTGATCCGAACGCACAAGGCGGGCCGCGTGAGGACTTGTGAAATCGACAGAAGGCAGTTCGCGGCAGTCGAAACCTGGCTTTCAGAACAGCGCGCCCTCTGGGAAGGCCGCGCGGATCGTCTTGAACAGTTCGTCACAAAGATTCAGGAAAAAGGAAAGTCGAAGTGATCCTCGCCCCGAACCCCGAACTCGACCTCACCACCTCGCGGATTATCAAGGCTCCACGTTCGCTCGTCTGGAGCGCCTGGGCGGATCCCGTGAGCTTCGCTGAGTGGTGGATCCCCGCGCCGACGAAATGCAGGGTCGTGGACATGGACCTTCGCCCCGGCGGGTCCTTCGTGACCGAGATGAGCGACAATGGCGGCCCGTTCGTACCGCATCTCGCGGCCTGCTTCCTCGATGTCGCTGAGGCCGAGCGAATCGTGTTCACCAACGCGCTGACCGGAGGCTGGCGGCCCGCGGAGCGCGGATTCATGACGGCCTTCATCACGTTCAAGGACCATCCCGAAGGCACCGAGTACGTGGCCTATGCCATGCATAAGAATCGCGCCGATCGCGACAAGCATGAGGAGATGGGCTTTCACGATGGCTGGGGCACGGTGGCCGCGCAATTGGCGGCGCTCGTCGAGGCGCGCGCGGCCAAGGGAGCAAAAGGATGAACGCCGGTTCCAACGACCTTCATACAACATCATTCCTTTGCGCCGGTGCTAATGCCGCCCGTTTCGTGCGGTTACGAACCAGGAGCTCGAAGGCATCATGACGCCGTCGGCTTGCAGGTGATCGGCGAAGGTCTCTCGCAGTGCCGCGACCACCTCGCCCTTGCGTTCCTCGCCGGCCTTGCCCGCGAGCCGGATGATTTCCCCGGCGGGACCGAGCGCCATCGCGAATTCGATCGCGTCATCGAGCGAGCGTCCGATGCAGATGTCGGTGTCGAAGCGTTCGAAGGAGATGCGGTCGTAACCTGCGATCCTGAGCATATCGCTCACCATGTCCGGCCCGGCCATCGAGAAGGGCCCCGGCCCGCAGTGAACCTCGTTGGTGTCGTCATGCGAGACAACCGGAACGATTTCCTTCACGCGCAGCTCGGCTTCATGCACCCGATGAGCGCGAAGCATTTGGTCGTTTGATTGCCTCTCCACCGTGGTCAGAAGGCGCCGCAGCCGGCTCCGATGTTCTGGGCCGTTATTCAGCGTCCCTCGTCACTCAGCATGTGATCCGCCAGGCTGTAGCAGTGGCTCGCCTGATAGGCGTTTCGGCCCCGGTTCATGTGCGTCAGGTTGAACGCCCGGATGGCCCGCAACGCACGGCGCGCCGCGAGGAATTTGCCGATTGAGGAGAAGCCGCGGACCTTGACGCCGAAAATGTCCTCGCCACGGGGGAAGAAATAGCCGACGTCTTCCGGCGTCACGACACAGCGCTCAAGGAAAGCTTCGTCCACTTGGCCCTGATCGAGTGAATGGTCGGCGGTGAATTCGGAAAGATGCACTATGAATCTCGCACGGATGCCCTCGCCGTCGGCATAGAGCGTGAAAAGCTCCATCCAGCTCGCATTGACGCGAATGAGCGGCTTGTCGGATGTCGACGGCAGACAGGAAACCGACCAGTAATGCCGCTCGGTCCGGCGCGGGATCGGGATGCAGTCGCGGCCATAGCGCCGGAGAATCTCCAGGACCTCTTGCGTCTGCGGCCGGCGCAGCAGCTTCTCAAACCGCGCGACGTATTTGAGACGCAGTTCCAGGGACTCCGAGCGCTCGTCGTCGTCGCGCGAGATCGTCTTGCCCTGCATCCAATCGCGCTGCTGCTGGAGATCCAGGAATCCGCGCAGACCGGTGGTGCTTGGGCGGCGAGTCGCGCTCACGTCAGGTACCATGAAAGCAATCCCACGCTCCGCCTCAGAATGGCTTCTCGGCCTTGTCGCTGCGATACAGCTTTATGAAGCTTTCCCTTAGTTTGACTCCGGCCTTCCCTGCCCGGGTCTTCATTCGACAACAATACGGCGGAATAGGGGTCACCAAATTGAAAAGGAACCCCAATCACAGGACAAGCAAGCCGGCGTAACCGTGCTATGCGCCAGGTTTCGCGCCATCTCGTTTCTCTATGGCTTTGCGAGCCCCCTCCGGAAGCCCCCAAACATCTCCTCGACGTGCTTGGGTTGGCTAATCATGATTTCGGCGATTAGATTGACCAGGCCGAAGAGTTTTTCTGCCGTCGCACAATCATCTTTCAGGTTTATTTCGCCAGGGTGGATAGCGTTGTTACCGATGACTCGAACAACGTCAAGAGCCTGCTGTACGCGGACATCTAGGCCTTTCTTAACCAGCGATGCGATGTCCTCATCTATGTTCTTCCCCTTCTCGCCAAGTTGCTTGCACAGCTTCTGGATGCCAAGGCGCAGCAGCGCGGCGGCTCCTCTCGGCGATAGGTCGAGGATAGTACTCGCCTCTTCGTAGTCATTTCGTACATCGCCGGGCAGGTCCGGATTCGCCAGCGGTGCCGCTCCCAGCTGTGGCCAGACAAGGCGACTGTAGATCCAGATGGCCACGTCATTGCAACTGAAGCACAGGGAGAGCGAGACGTTGCGTAGGTCGAAAGCGCGGTACTTGCCAGAGCCATTAAGAAACGGGCGTCCCTTTGCCATTCGCTCGGCCCACCTCATGGTCTTCCTGCGCTCATCAACATCATCAATGCGATTGAAATCCGCCGCCTCAACCTGTTTCGGATCCAATAGATTGGGAACCTCATCCTTCCCCAATGCCTCCGCGTGTGCGGAGAACCAGGACTGCTTGGCCAGAGCGCCACAGTGAGGGCAGTTGAACGACACTTGATCGATTGCAGGCGGCACATACTTGGCGCGCACGTCAGCCATGGTTCGCTCCCCTGTTACCGGCGGCGCCGATCACTATTATGTAACCAACGGCGCCACCAACGCCTCGCCGCACTTTCTGTTATGATTAGGACTCTTAGGTTGCCCTTGAACTTGTTGGTGCGCCCGGCAGGATTCGAACCTGCGACCCCAAGCTTAGAAGGCTCGTGCTCTGGTCCAACTGAGCTACGGGCGCCCCGGCGCCGCGCAAGCGGCTCCAAGTCTGCGATGAAGCCGCACGGGAATGTACGCGGCACCATCCGAGAAGTTTCCGGCCTACGCCTTCCCTTCCCCGCCGGCCGTCCTGCGGATCGCTAGTGGGTCCAGGGCAGGATGCGGTCGGTGCGGAAGTTGTCCGCGTAGGCCTTGGGTCTGGGCTCGCCGCGGCGCTGCTCTTCGACGCTGTACATGTAGCCGTGCTTCTTGGCGTAGGCCACGGCCTCTTCCTTGGTATCGAAGCGCAGGCGGAGCTGCTGGCGCATGTCGCCCGAAGCGGTCCAGCCCATCAGCGGCTCGACCTCGCGCCGGCTCTCGGGCTCGAACTCCAGCACCCAGCGCCGGGTGTTGGCGCGGCCGGACTGCATGGCGGTCTTGGGCGGCAGAAAGATTCGGACCTGCATGGCTGCTGTGGCGATCCTCGGCGTATCTTGCGGGCTCTGCGGCTGGTCGGGGCGACTGGATTCGAACCAGCGACATCCTGCTCCCAAAGCAGGCACTCTACCAGGCTGAGCTACGCCCCGGTCCCTCAAACGTGCCGGCGATATCTAAGGGTTTCCGTGGCGGGCGGCAAGCGCAAGCCGAGCTAGTCCTCGCCCGGCGCCGGCTGCTTGTCCGGCGGGGCCACCTCGAGAGCGCCGGCAATGCTCTGGCCCCGGACCCGGATCCAGGCCCAGGCCGCCAGCACCAGCAGCGCCCCGGCAGCGAGCGGCCAGCGCAACCCGACGGCCTCGGAGGCCGTCCCCATGGCGAGCGCGCCGATCGCCGGCCCGCCGCGGTTGATCAGTCCGTAAAGGCTCAAGACCCGGCCGCGGATTTTCGGGTCGACCCGGAGCTGAAACAGAGTCTGCACGCCCGAGCCGTTCACCACCCAGCAGAAGCCGACGATCGCCAGCGCGGCGATCCCGACCCACAGGTCGGTGGTGGCGAGGAACAGGCCGAGCGCGGCCACCTGGACCAGCGTGGTGTGAAACAGCGCCACCGTCATGCCCTGCTCGCTCGGCCGCTGGGCCAGCCACAGGCCGCCGACGATCGCGCCCACGCCGATGGTCGAGGTCATGACCGCGAGCGCCCCGGCGCCGCCGGAGAAGACCTGGGCCGCGAAGCCCGGCAGCAGCTCGACCAGCGGCCGGCTGCCGAGGTTGACCGCGATCAGCAGCAGCATCAGCGGCCCGATGCCCGGATGGCCCACGGTGTAGTCGAGCGCCTCCTTGAGATCCGTCAGCACGCTGCGTTTCGGGCGCCCGCTGTCGAACTCGAAAGGAACGCTCATGTACGACAGCGCCACGACGAAGGCGATGAAGGTGCAGGCGTTGATCGCGAAGGCCGTTTCGACGCCGCCGGCCAGAATCGCCAGGCCCGCCACCATCGGACCGACGAAGCGCGCCAGATTGAAGATCAGCGAGTTGACGGCGACCGCCGCTGGCAGATCTTCGCGCGGCACCAGGCTGGGGATCAGCGCGAGGCGCGCCGGCTGGTTGAAGGCGGCGACGATACCGAGAAACAGCGTCAGCCCCAGCAGCAGCTCGGGCGTAATGAGGCCGGTGAAGGTCAGCAGGAACAGCGCCACGGCCTGCAGGCAGGCCAGGGCCTGGCTGATCTTGATCAGGCGGATGCGGTCGCTGCGGTCGGCGAAGGCGCCGCCGATCGGCCCTACGATCACCGTCGGGAAGAGGTCGGCGAAGGCCACCGCGCCCAGCCAGGCACCGGATTCGGTGAGCTGCCAGGCGAGCCAGCCGACCGCCACCCGCTGGGTCCAGGTGCCGACCAGCGAGACGGCGTTGCCGGCCGTATAGACGCCGTAGTTGGGATTGCGGAGCGCCTTCAAAATCCTGGCGGGACCGCTCGAGCCGACTGCCATCGTGTTCCTTCGCCGGTTTCGCCTCCCCGATCGGGCGCAGGATTCCAGCAGGGCGGCACGCGGGCGCCCTCGAGTCCGCCTCGGGGAAACGGGAGCGGTCACAATAGCCGGCTTCCGCGCGCCCGTCAGGCGAGAAGCGGCCGCGGCGCGGCTGGACCGGCTCCCGGGAGCCGGGCGAAGATCGAGCCAGACCGGAACTGTCGCGAGGAGGCGCTCCCCCATGTCCAGCCGAACCATCGCCATGGACGATCGGCTCTACGACTACTTCGCCAAGACCTCCTTGCGCGAAACCCCGCTCCTGGCGCGGTTGCGGCGCGAAACCATGAAGATGCCGGAGCGCGGCATGCAGATCTCGCCCGAGCAGGGCCAGTTCATGGCGCTGCTGGTCGAGCTGATCGGCGCCCGTAAGGCAATCGAGGTCGGCACCTTCACCGGCTACTCCTCGATCTCCATTGCCTCGGCCCTGCCGGCGGGCGGCAAGCTGGTGTGCTGCGATCTGAGCGACAGCTATACCGGGATCGCCCGGCGCTACTGGGCGCGCGCCAATGTGGGGCGCAAGATCGAGCTCCGCCTGGGGCCGGCAACCGTCACCCTAGACGGCCTGATAAAAGAAGGCGGCACAGCGGCTTACGACTTTGTCTTCATCGACGCAGACAAATCGAGCTACGACGGCTACTACGAGCGGGCCCTGAAGCTCCTGCGGCGCGGCGGGCTGGTCGCGGTCGACAACATGCTGTGGGGCGGCGCGGTCGCCGATCCCAGGAAGCGCGACAAGGACACCCGGGCGATCCGTGCCCTCAATCGCAAGGCGAGGAACGACCGCCGAGTCGCCGCCTCCCTGGTTCCCATCGGCGACGGGCTCCTGCTGGCCCGCAAGCGCTGAAGGCTGCGCAAAATCGAGCTAAAACGCCATCTATCGGCCTTGTCCGCCGCTTTGCCGGTGGCGTTAACCATTCTCTAATCTTCGTTTAAGACGATATTTACAGGACTAGCCGGAAACTGGGCATGTCGGCCAGCCCCTCCCGGCCGACTCCAGACCGGAAAGGGGTCTGTCATGTACAAGACGCTCACATTCGCCGCGGCGCTCGCCTTCCTGGCCATCGGCCCGGCGATGGCGCAGCAGCAACAGCAGCAGTGCAACAAGCGGGACAATGTCCTGAAGCTGCTCGCGGACAAGTACCAGGAGGCCCCGGTCGCGGTCGGCGTCACCAACAACGGTGGCCTGGTCGAGGTGCTGACGACCGGCAGCGGCAAGACCTGGACCATTATCGTTACCAGCCCGAAGGGCGTCTCCTGCCTGGTCGCGGCCGGCGAAGGCTGGCGCGCGAAAGAGCAAATGGCCTTCGAACCGGAGGCCTAGGCCCCGGGGTCGATCGACGCCTCCGCGGCCGCAAGCGCCGCGGCAGGCGGGCCTACAGCCCCGGATAGGCAACCCTGTCGCCCGGGGCGATGCCGAGCCGCTCGACGGTTCCGGCGTTCAATTCCAGCACCGCCACCACCGGATTTCGCGACAGGATCGAGGCCGTAGAAAAGGGCACGGTCCGCTCCACGATCTGATCGATCCTCCCGCCCTTCGACACGAACAGGATGTCCAGCGGGATCGCGGTGTTCCGCATCCAGAAGCCGACGCCTTGCGGGGGCGAGAAGAAAAACAGCATGCCGGCATCCGCCGGCATTTTCCTTCGGAACATCAGCCCCTGGGC
>JBOHKJ010000255.1:0-3090 GCA_050728975.1 Kiloniellales bacterium
GCATCGTCCTGGAACAGGAAGCCGACCTCGGTCGGCTCGATGTCCAGCGCGATATCGCCCTCGAGCAGCGTCTGCAAGCCGGTGACGGCGCGCAGGACGCTGGTCTTGCCCGAGCCGGACGGCCCGACTAGGCTGACGAACTCTCCGCTCCTGACGTCGAGGCTTACGTTTTCGAGGACGGGCTCCGCGCCGTAGGACAGCGCGATGTCGCGGACCTGCAGCACCTATCCACCAAGCACGGCCGTATCCAGGAGCACGCCCAGGTCGACCGCGCCGGGCTGAAGAATCTCGGCGGCCTGGTGGGCCATCATGACGCGTTCGGCCGCGGACCTGTCGATCGTCACCGTCTCCGGGTAGAGCGACTCACGGTAGCGCGGGATGATCTGCTTTAGCTGCTCGACGTTGCCGCCGGCGAGCAGGGCCGAGGGCAGCGCGGCGATAATCTCTTCCGGCGGGATCGTCCGCGTGTCGGCGAGCCCCTCCTTGAGCGCGGCGGCGAGCTTCTTCATCTCGCCGAGGCGGCGATCGCGCTCCTCGGCGCGCACCGCGACGCCCATGAACTCATAGGCGCCGCCTAGCTTCGCATTGGCATCGGCAATGTCCATTGCGTTGAACAGCTCGCGCCCGCCGGCCTCGACGATCAACGACAGCGCGGGCTCCTGCACCATCGCCGCATCGACCTGGCCGAGCTTCACGGCCTCGAAGAGATTGGTGCCGAGTGCCGCGAAGCTCACCGAGCCGGGATCGACGCCCGCATGAGTGAGCAGGTACAGCATCAAGGCGTGATCCGCGTTGCCGAGCCCGGAGATTCCGACCGTCGTGCCTTCGAGCGCCTTGATCGAGGTGATGCTGTCCTTGTTCTTGGGCGCGACGGCCAGCGCGAAGAGCGGCAGGCGTCCCGTCGAGGCGAAACGGCGAATTTTCGCGCCCTTGGAGAAGGCTTGCAGCGCCACGTCGAACGACGTTCCGGCGTAGTCGACCGAGCCGCCGACGAGGGCCTGCATCGCCGCATTGCCGCCTCGCGTGTAGACCAGCTCGACATCGAGTCCCTGGTCGGCGAAATGGCCGCGCGCACGCGTGACCTCATAGGGCACGACACACAGCAGCTGGCCGCAGAACGCGAGCGTCAGTTTCGTGGGCGTCTGGGCGAAGGCCTTGGGGCTGCCCGACGATACGGCGATGACTCCGGCGATGCCCAAGAGTCCTTTGAGCGCGTCGCGGCGATCGAAGGTGAGGTTGAAATCATGTCCCGATTCGTAACCCTCGGGCGGCACGATCCCTTCCAGCTCGACATTCGTGGCTTCACAGCAGCCCATGACCGGGGCCTCCCTGAGCGTATTCGGTGATGACCGGGTAATTTGATCATAGTTGAAGGGGGATATTTCCTTCAATACATTCCGGTCTTGTAAATATCCCTGCGACACCGGCCTTTCAAGCCATGCACGGCCCGACTGGAGCAACTCTTGACGAGCCGAAGCCGACTTCTGGTTGGCGAGCCCATGTCGTGAAGACGTTCGGACCCGCCGTGGAGCATTATGGCTCTACATCCAACTGCGCCACCCAGCCTTCGAGACCGGGCTTGGCCGCCGGGTAGCGCTCCATCACCAGCGGATCGTGGCCGGGGACGATGTGACCCGGCGACTCGGCGAGCGTCCTGAGGATCGCGTAGCCTTCCACCATGTCGCCGAGGTTGTAGACGATGGGAAAGGGGCGGCCCTGCTCCATGTTGGCATAGAGGTGTGAGGCGTCGGAGGCAAGCACCACCCAGCCGCGGCGCGTGCGCACACGGACCACCTGCAGCCCGTCGGTGTGGCCGCCGATCAGATGGACGCTGAGCCCCGGCGCCAGCTCGACGGTGCCGTCGTGGAACTGGACGCGCCCGGCGAAGACCCGGCGCACCATCTGGGCGACGTCCTCGGGATCGAAGGGATGGTTGAGCGCCGCCTGGCACATGCAGCGGCCGGTGGCGAAGGCCATCTCGCGGTCCTGCAGGTGAAAGCGCGAGTTGGGGAAAAGATCGTGGTTGCCAGCGTGGTCGTAGTGCAGGTGAGTGACGATCACGTCCTCGACCTTGTCGGGCGCGATGCCGAGCGCCTGCAGGCCCTCGGCCGCCGGGTGGGTGATGGTGCGGCCGCGCTTTCTGGCCGCCGCCTCGTCGAAGCCGCTGTCGACGATGAAGCTCCGCTTCTTGCCGACGATCGCCCAAAGAAAGTAGTCCAGCGGCATGTTGACCTCGTGCGGGTCGCCGCCGAGGAAGTTGTCGCGCGCCGGTCGGTCGTGGCGTGCGTATTTGATGGCGAAGACCTGATATGAGCCGTCGCTCATGACCCCTTCGCCTTTCGGCCGACGACTTCGATGCCGGCCTGCCGTTCGATCGGCTTGATGATGTCGGTCATGTCGGCCGTGGGCCCGCAGGCTTTGGTGGCGGTCGCCAGCAGCTCTCGAACCGCTTGGCCGACCCGCATTGGCACGCCCCGGGCCGCGCCCTCCTCGAGGCAGAGGTTGGTGTCCTTGACCGAGAGCGCGAGGGCGAAGCCGTAGTCGAAGCTGCGCGGCAGGACGAAGTTGGGGATCTTGGTCAGCGTCGCGGTGTTGCAGCCGCTGCCGGCGTTGATCACCTCGACCATGAGATCGGGATCGAGTCCGGCCTTTGCGCCCAGCACCAGGGCCTCTGAGGAGATTGCCAGCGCGGTGACCGACAGCAGATTGTTCACCAGCTTCATCATCTGCGCCTGGCCGGGCGTCTCGCCGACGAAAAAGACTTTGCCGAAGTTCTCGAGGATCGGTTCCACCAGCTCGCGGCGGTCCGCCCGGCAGGCCACCATGACGGCGAGCGTGCCCTTGCGGGCGCCGGGCACCCCGCCGCTGACCGGAGCGTCGACCGCGACCACGCCCCGGTCGGCGAGGCCGGCGGAGAGCGAAGCAGCACCTTGTGGCCCGATGGTGGAGAGGTCGATCACGGTGCGCGCCTTGCCGCCGGCGACGATGCTGTCTTTACCGAAGGCGACCGCCTGGACCGCAGCGCTGTCGGGCAGCGAAAGCAGGACGGTCTCTTCACGCTCCGCGACCGCAGCCGGGGAGGAGGCGGCG
>JBOHKJ010000256.1:0-1506 GCA_050728975.1 Kiloniellales bacterium
GAGGTCGACCAGGGCAAGGTCGGGCGCAGCGCGACACTCGGACTCGGCCCTTTGAGGCTCGCCGAGATTGCCGGCGACGACCGCAGCGCCGCGACCAGGGCGATCGACGCCGCGCTCGACGGGGTCGCCTGGCTCGGCGACGGCGGGGCCCGCCGCGAGGTCTTCTATCCGGTGGGCGGGGCCTGGCGAACGCTCGCCCGGGTCCATATCGCGCAGCACGACTATCCGCTTCACATCATCCACGGCTACCGCCTCGCGGCGCCGGAGGCCATCGACCTCGCCCGGGTGGTGTCGCGTCTCGGCAGCCGCTCGACCGCCCGCTTCAAGGCCGTGTCGCGCAAGCGCGCGGAGATCGTGCCGCTCGCCGCCCTGGTGCTGGAGCGGGTGCTGAAGCGCGTGAAATGCCGAGCGGTGGTGTTTTCCTCGACCGGCCTGCGCGAAGGGCAGGTCTACGATCTGCTCAGCAAGGCCGAGCAGGCCAGGGATCCGCTGCTGGCGGCCGCGGCCGAGATCGGGGCCCGGGAATCGCGCTTCGGAGACCTCGGGCTCGCGCTGCTCGCCTGGAGCGAGCCGCTGTTTCCGGAGCAGTCGGCGAGCGAACGCCGCCTGCGCCAGGCCGCCTGTCACCTGTCGGACCTGGCCTGGCGTGACCATCCCGACTACCGCGCCGAGCTGGCGCTCGCCCGCGTGCTGCGCCTGCCGCTGCTTGGCCTCGACCATCCGGAGCGCTGCTACCTGGCGCTCGCGCTCCACGCGCGCTATGGCGGCGAGGCCGACGACCCGGCGATCGAGGCGCCCAAGACCTTGCTGACGCCGGAGCAGGCGGCCAAGGCGCGCGCGCTCGGCCTGGCGATCCGGCTTGCCTACAGCCTGTCGGGTGCGACCGAGAGCCTGCTGAAGCACAGCAGGCTGCGCTGCAATGGCGGCAAGATCGGCCTCGATCTGCCGGACGGCGGGGCAGGGGATACGGTCGAGCGGCGCCTTAAGGCGCTGGCCAGCGCGCTCGACCTCAAGGCCGAGTAGCCGCGCGGGCCCCTCACCGGACTTCGATCTCGCGGGTGACCGCGATCACGTCGCGCAGGCGTCCGGCCTCCTCGCGCTCGATCCTGTATTCGGCGGTGTAGGTGCCGAGCGGCCAGCCGCCGGAGGGTTGCTTGCCGCCGACATAGCGATACCACTGCGCCTTGTTGCCGGGGACGGTATTCGACTTCTCGGTCAGGACCTGACCGGAAGAAAGGACGATCCGAATCGTTTCGCGATCGCCGTCGCGCAGGCCCCACGCCAGCGCATAGAAGCCCAACATCGGCGCACTCGGAGAGGCGCTCGATGGGCTGTCGAATCCGGCGCGGGCCTCCTCGTACTCGAGCGGTCGCTCGGTGATGAACCCGGCCGCCAGCAGCCCGCCGGCCTGGTATTCGAGGACCGACTGCGCGGACTCGCTCCACAGGCTCTCTTTTTCCTCGCCGCAACCGCGTCCCGGGAGCAGGCCGGTGAAGGGATCGAAGG
>JBOHKJ010000257.1:0-2445 GCA_050728975.1 Kiloniellales bacterium
GCATGAGAATCAAGATGACCAGGGCCAGCGCGCCGGCCAAGGTGAGCCACGCGCCGTGTGCCTCGGCCGCGGCCGCGAGGGCGCTCTCCGCCGGCTCGATCGCGGCCCGCGCCTCGGCAAGCCGTGCTGCCGCGCCCTCGACGCCTTGCTGGACCTGGCCGGCGTAGTGCTCGCTGTCGAACCGCGCGATCTCGAGCTGGTTCGCCGCCTCGGAGACCGCATTGCGGCTGAAGCGCGCGCTTTCGCTGCCGTAAAGGACGAGCAGGAACAGCGCGATGTATACGAAGCCGAGCGCGCCGGCGCGCAGGTAGAAGCGGTGCAGGCCGACGAAGCCGCCGCCGACCCACAACAGCCACGCGATCGCCGGCTTGATCCGCTCATCGGCGTCCCGCGGCGGCCCCCGGCGCTTCGCCCGGCGGACCATGTACATGGCGGCGAATGGGAACAGCAGCACGCCAAGCCAGTACGCCGCGTGCGGCAGCACGAAAGTCAGCGACGGCAAGTGGACCGCATCGGGCAGGACGACGTTCAGCCAATGCGCCACGGGTGCGAGAAGCTCGTCCATCAGGCTGGGCTCCGGAGATCTGGGGAGAGGCGAGACACCGCGAACCCGACGAGGGGGCGCCGGGCGGGCGCCCCCTCGGGACTCGGCGTCTGTAGCTCGCCGTCAGCTAGAGATTCAGCTCCTGCCCCTTGATCATGTCGGGGGTCACGTAGCCGAGGCTGCCGGACATCATGTAGTCGAGCTGGATCTGGAAGATACGGGCCGCGCTCGTGTCCTTGTTAGCCCAGTTGTACCAGAGCGGAACCGCGAACTCGGTGAACTTCTCCACGTCTTCCTGGCCGAGGCGCGTGACGATCGTGCCGGCCTCCTCGAACTTCTTCCACGCCTCGAGGTCGGCCTTCTGGATCAGCGCGTGGTGCATGTCCGAATAGACGTGCACTTCCATTTCCACGAACTGCTTCATCTGCGGCGACAGCGCGTTCCATTTGTCCATACCGACCGTCAGGTCCATGAGGTCGACCGGCTGATAGATCGACATGAAGCCCGGAGGACCCATCGAGATGTACTTGGTCACCTGGTGGAAGCCGAGGGCGTAGTTGATCGCCGGGCCGGTATAATCGGCGACGTCGATGGTGCCCTTGTCGAGCGCCGGGAAGATCTCGCTGCCCGGAAGGAGGGTCGTCTTCGCGCCGGCCGCCTGGAACAGCTCGGCCACCATGCCGCCCGGCACGCGCATCTTGCGGCCCCGGAAGTCCTCGATCGAGCGGATCGGCACCTTGGAATGGATGATGTTCGCGCCGTGATGGATCGGTCCGACATAATGCATGTCGACTGCCGCGAACAGCTCGCGGGCGATCTCGAGCCCGCCCAGCGAATAGAAGAAGACGTCCCATTCGTGCGGATTGCGCAGCCCGAGCGGATAGGAGCTCAGGAACACCGACGCCGGCATGCGGCCCGCCCAGTACAGCGTGAAGGGATTCATGGCGTCGAGCACGCCGTTCTTCACTGCGTCGAACAGCTGGAAGTCGCCGACCACGTCCTTCGCGCCGAACGGCTGGAAGGCGAGCTCGCCGCCGGTCTTCTCCTCGATGCCGTTGCACCAGTCCTTGAAGATCTGGAGCCCGACGCCGCCGGGCCAGGATGTCTGGATCTTCCAGGTCGTCGTCTGGCCCTTGGCCGTGCCGATGTAGGGCGCCCCGAGTCTATCGGCGACGCCAAGCACGGTTGCGACGCCGCCTGCGGCGAGACCGGCCTTGAGGAATCGTCGCCGACCGTCGGTGACACCCTCGACGGATTCGCGGTTGCGATTGGCCTTGCGCATGGTTGTTCCTCCCCTGTCTGCACGCCTCGCGCGGCATGCGTTTCTACTCCTTGATTCTGCTACATCTTGCCCGATTGTTGGGCAAAAGCAATTACACAGCCGGCGCGTGTGCGCCAGCCGCCTAGGCCGAGGCGGCCGTGGCCGTCAGCCAGAGGAATTTTAGCACAACGACGGATGGAATGTGAAACCTCATGCCCAACCCCCTTCAATTTGCCGATTGCACGCGCTCGATCCGGCCTGACGTCAGGAACGCGATCGGTCCCAGCGTCACACCGATCGCTGTCAGGTGTTCGTGAACCTGCCAAAGCCGAGCCGTTCTGGGTCGAGTTCCTGTACAGCCTCGCCCGTCTCCGTATGGTCGGCGCTCTTCTGCTTGAGCAGAACGACGAATGGGCCGTGCAGCGCCGCTACAGGAGCCTGGAAGCCCTGCCGGCCAGGGGCAAGTGCAAGGCCGCGCTGGCCGGCTCGCTGCCGACGCTGGCCGCGCTGATCGAGCTCGCGGAGCGCCAGGCCGCCCCTGGAGGCGTCCCGGCGTTCGCACGTTTGGAGGCTGTTTCAATGGTAGCGGGGGAGGGATTTGAACCCCCGACACGCGGATTATGATTCCGCTGCTCTAACC
>JBOHKJ010000258.1:0-7504 GCA_050728975.1 Kiloniellales bacterium
CGGGCACCGGCCCCAAGGCCGGCGGCCCGCACTATCTGCATCGCTTCGCCACCGAGCGCACGCTTTCGATCGACACCACGGCGGCCGGCGGCAACGCCTCGCTGCTGTCGCTCAACGAGGAGTTGCCGGTCTAGGCGTTCTCCGCATAGTCGATGAAGGCGGCGATTGCTTCGCGGTCGTAGCCGAGGCTCGCGGTCATCAGCTGGCGCGTATAGGGCTCCTCGGGCTGCTGGCGGGCGAGCGTCTGGCGGTCCATCTCCTCGACGATGCGGCCGTGGTTCATCACCGCGAGGCGGTCGCACATGTGGGCCACCACCGAGAGATTGTGGCTCACCATCACGTAGGTGAGGCCGCGCCGCTGGCGCAGTCGCGACAGCAGGTTCAGCACCTCGGCCTGGACCGAGACGTCGAGCGCCGAGGTCGGCTCGTCGAGCAGCACGATCTTGGGCTCGAGGATCAGCGCGCGGGCGATGGCGACCCGCTGGCGCTGGCCGCCAGAGAGCTGGTGCGGATAGCGAAAGCGATGGACACGCGTCAGGCCGACGTCGGCGAGCGCCTGCTCGATGCGCTGCTCGCCGTCGCCAAGGCGGTGGACCGCAATCGGCTCGGCCAGGATGCGGTCGACGGTGTGGCGCGGATGGAGCGAGCCGTAGGGGTCTTGGAACACCATCTGCAGGCGCTTGTAGAAAGCGCGGTGGCGACGATGGCTTTGGCGCTCGCCGGCAATCTCGATCTCGCCCTCCCAGTTGCGCAGCAGGCCGGTGAGCGCGCCCAGCACCGTGGATTTTCCGGAGCCGGATTCGCCGACCAGGCCGAAAGACTCGCCCTCGGCCACGGTGAAGGAAATGCCGCGCAGCGCGCGCACCGTGCCGGCTCCGTGGCCGAAAGTCACCGTCAGGTTGCGGACGGCGATGGCAGGCTTGCTCTCCGCGATCGCGCTCATGCCAGCCACGCCGGGTCGCGCGCCAACACCTGCAGCGGCTCCTGGCCGCCGTCGATGCGCGGCAGGCAATTGAGCAGGCCGCGAGTATAGGGATGCTGCGCCTGTTCGAGCTCGGCGGCGCGGCAGACCTCGACGATCCGCCCGCCGTACATCACCAGCACGCGGTCGCAGAAGGTCGCGACCAGGTTGAGGTCGTGACTGATGAGGATCAGGCCCATGCCGCGCTGGCTCACCAGGTCGTCGAGGATCGCCAGCACCTGGAGCTGCACCGTCACGTCGAGCGCCGAGGTCGGCTCGTCGGCGATCAAGAGGTCGGGGTCGGTGATCAGCATCATGGCGATCATCGCCCGCTGGCCCATGCCTCCGGAGAGCTCGTGGGGATAGGCGTCGAACACCCGCTCGGGATCGCGAATGCGCACCGCCTTCAAGCTCTCGAGCGACTTCCGCTTGGCTGCGGCGAAGCCGGCATCGGCATGGGCGCGATAGGCCTCGACGATCTGGCGCCCCACCGTCATCACCGGATTGAGCGAGAACTTGGGGTCCTGCATCACCATGGTCATGCGCCCGCCGCGCAGCGACCGCAGCGTCCTGTCGTCGGCCTTCAGCAGGTCGACGCCGTCGAAGGCGAGGCGCCTGGCGGTGACTTCGCCCGGCGGCGGCGTGAGGCGCAGCACCGCGCGCCCGGTCTGCGACTTGCCGGAGCCGGATTCGCCGACGATGCCGAGCTTCTCGCGCCCGACGCTGAAGGAGACGTTGCGCACCGCCTGGAAGGGGCCGGTCGGGGTCGGGAAAGTGACCGTGAGGTCCTCGACCTCGAGGAGCGGGCGGCGGTCCATCGCTATTTCCCGCTCTTGGGGTCGAGCACGTCGCGCAGCCCGTCGCCCAGCAGGTTGAAGCCGAGCGAGACCACGAAGATGGCGACGCCGGGCACGGTGGCGATCCACCACTGGTCGATCAGGAACTTGCGGCCGGAGGAGATCATGGCGCCCCACTCGGGCAGCGGCGGCTGCGCGCCGAGGCCGAGGAAGCCGAGGCCGGCGGCGGTCAGGATGATGCCGGCCATGTCGAGCGTGACCCGCACGATCACGGAAGAGATGCAGAGCGGCACCACGTGGCTCAGCACCACGCGCCAGGCCGGCGCGCCCTGCAGGCGCACCGCGCTGATGAAATCGGCCTTGCGGATGGTGATGGTCTCGGCGCGCGCGATGCGGGCGTAGGGCGGCCAGGCAGTGATCGCGATCGCCAGCACCGCGTTCTCGATTCCGGGCCCGAGCGCGGCGACGAAGGCGAGCGCCAGGATGAGCCGCGGAAAGGCGAGGAAGATATCGGTGATCCGCATCAGCACGGTGTCGATCCAGCTGCCGAAATAGCCCGCCACCGTGCCCACCAGCAGTCCCACCGGCGCGGCGATTGCCGCCACCAGGATCACCACGTAGAGCGTGATGCGCGCGCCGTGGACGATGCGGCTGAAGATGTCGCGGCCGAGGTCGTCGGTGCCGAACCAGTGCTCGGCGCTCGCCGGCAGCAGGCGGCGGCCGAGATCCGGATCGATCGGCGAGTGGGTGGCGATCCAGGGCGCGAAGATCGCGACCAGCACCAGCAGGACGACGATGCCGAACCCGGTCATTGCGAGGCCGTTGCTGCGGAAGCTCCGCCAGCCGAGCCAGAAGCGGCCGAGCCGCGCCTGGGCGCGCGACTGCGGGCTGTCGCTCTCCAGCCAGTGGCGCAGCTCGGGCCAGGAACGGAGGCTCGCCTCGCTCATCGCGCCCTCGGGTCGAGCAGGCGGTAGAGCAGGTCGGACAACAGGTTGAGGCCGATGAAGACGCTGCCGACGACGATGGTGCCGCCCATCACCGCATTCATGTCGGCGCTCAGCAGCGCGTTGGTGATGAAGAGGCCGAGGCCGGGCCAGGCGAAGACCGTCTCGGTCAGCACCGAGCCCTCGAGCAGGCTGGCGTAGCTGAGCGCGATGACGGTCACCAGCGGCACCATGACGTTGCCGAGCGCGTGGCGCCAGATCACGCGACGCTCGCTCAGGCCCTTGACGCGAGCGGTGGTCACATACTCCTGGCGCAGCTGATCGAGCATGAAGGAGCGGGTCATGCGGCTGATGTAGGCGAGCGAGAAGTAGGCCAGGATCGACGCGGGCAGCACGATATGGCTGACCGCGTTCCAGAAGGCGTCGAGATCCCCGGCGAGCAGCGTGTCGACCAGGATGAAGCCGGTGACCGGCTCGAAGGCGTAGCTGTAGACGATGTCGATGCGGCCCGGTCCGGCGACCCAGTCGAGCTTGGCATAGAACAACAGCAGGCCCATCAGGCCGAGCCAGAACACCGGCACCGAATAGCCGAACAGCCCGACCACGCGAATCGCCTTGTCGGGCCAGCGCCCCTGATGCACCGCCGCGATCACGCCGGTGGGAATCCCCAGCGCGACGCCGATGACGGTCGCCACCGTCGCAAGCTCGATGGTCGCCGGGAAGAAGCGCTTGATGTCGTCGAGCACCAGATTGGCGGTCAGTACCGAGGTGCCGAAATCGCCGGTGACGGCCTTCTTCACGTAGATCAGGAACTGCTGCCACAGCGGCAGGTGCAGGCCGAGCTCGATGCGGACCCGCTGGTAGACTGCATCCGGCGCGCGGTCGCCGACCGCGGCCAGCACCGGTTCGATCGGCACCACGCGGCCGATCAGGAAGGTGACGAACAGCAGGCCGAGGAAGGTGACCGCGACCGTCGCCGGCAGCGAGAGCACTGTCCCGAGCCACCTGAAAGACCGGCCCCCTCTCGGAAAGAGGGGGCCGGGTGCAGATTTACCCTCGGAACCCGTTCCGACGGTCATATCCCACTCGCGTGGGTCAGTTCTTGACGACCCCGGTGAAACGGTTGTCGTCGAACGACGGGCCGATCACGAAGCCTTCGACGTTCGTGCGCTCGGCCAGAACCTCGACGTCCTGGAACATGATGACGAAGGGCGAGGTCTGCTGATGGATCTTCTGGATCTCCTGGTACAGCTTCTCGCGCTTGTCGGCGTCGCGTTCCAGCACTGCCGCGTCGACCATCTTGCCCAGCTCCGGAGTCTCCCAGGCGTTGCGCCAGGCCAGCGGCTTGGCCTCGGCATCGTCGGAGTTGTCCGGGTTGCGCGCAAAGGTGTCGGCGTTGGTGTGCGGGTCCTGATAGTCGGGACCCCAACGGCCGATGTAGATGTCGTGGTTGCGGGCCCGATACTTTGTCAGCGTCTGCTTGCCGTCGCCGGGGATGATCTCCAGCTTCACGCCGGCCTGGGCGAAGGTCGACTGGATCGATTGCGCCATCTCGGTGGTCGGCGAGATGTTGCGGGTATCCATGGTGACGCTGAAGCCGTCGGGCAGGCCCGCCTCGGCCAGCAGCAGCTTCGCCTTGGCGACGTCGAGCGTAAACGGCGTTTCGGTCACCGCACCGAGGAATCCGTCCGGCAGGAAAGCCTGGTGCTTGATGCTCTGACCTTTCAGGAAGGAGTTCGCCATGCCGTCGTAGTCGACCAGATACTTGAGCGCCTGGCGCACCTGCGGCTTGGCCAGGTTCGGGTTCTTCTGGTTCAGGCCGAGATAGTAGATCGAGCCCTTGACGCCGCTGCGAATGCGGATGTCGTCATTGCTTTCCAGGCTGGCCAGCTGATCGGCGCCCAGCTTGCGCGCGATGTCGATGTCCCCCTTCTCGAGCAGCAGGCGCATGGTGGCGGGCTCGGGGATGTGACGATAGATCACCCGCTTCATCGCCGGCTTCTTGCCCCAGTAGTTCTCGTTGCGCTCGAAGACCACGGCTTCGTTCGCCTTCCACTCGCGAATGACGAACGGCCCGGAGCCGGCGTAGTTGGTCTTGAGCCAATTGTAGCCCAGGTCGCCGTCGACCTCGTGGCTCATCACGGTCTTCTTGTCGACCACCGAGCCGATGGTCGCGGTCAGGCAGTAGAGCACGAAGGTCGGCGCATAGGGCTTGTCGACCGTGAGCTGGAAGGTCATCGGCCCAGTCTGCTTGATCGTCTCCTGGAGGTTGTCCTTGGAGAAGCCGAACTGAGTCAGGATGAAGGCCGGCGACTTGTCCAGTGCCACCACACGCTGCAGCGAGAAGACGGCGTCCTCGGCGGTCATCGGATTGCCGGACGCGAAGTTGATGCCGTCGCGCATCTCGAAGGTGAAGGTGAGCCCGTCGTCGCTCACCTCCCAGCTTTCGACGGCGATGCCGTGGATCTTGGAAACGTCTTTGAGATCGTAGCCGATCAGCCGGTCGTAGCTGTTGCCGGCCACTTCGGCGGCGCTGAATTCGAAGATCTCCGCCGGATCGAGCGAGATGATGTCGTCGATCGTGACCCCGACGACGAGCGTGTCTTTCGGCGCCTCTGCGGTCGCGCCCGCAACGCCAAAGGCCAGGGTGGCGGCGGCCACCCAGCCAAGCAACTTCCTCATTTCTTGTACCTCCCTGCGATAAAGACGGAAGCCGGCGCTCCTGCTTGCCGGTCTTGCGAGACCGACATTCTGATTGGACCAGTGGCCGCCCGCAAGGCCCGATAAGCGTTTGATATTCGACAAGAACTTTCGGCTCGGCCCAAGCACGAAAAGGGCGCGGGGCGGCGCGAGCTTCCCACTTGGTCCGACGATGCAGGATCGATATGCTGCCAGCCCCCGCCGGCTCGAACGGGCCTCGGCAAGCAGACGGGCCAGCCCAGAGAACGCGGATGATCGGCAAAGCCAAAGCGCCAAGCTGCCGCTCCGAGCGCGTCGCGCTCGACAGCGCGCCACCGCAAATTCGCGAGCTGGTGACCTATTGGGAAACCGCCGCCAAGGCGACGACTTGCCGCCCAAGGGCGCCATCGTGCCCTGGGAGCTGCCCCACCACATCGGCCGCCTCTGCCTCATCGAGGTCGTGCACGAGCCGCTGGATTTCGTCTACCGGCTCGACGGCTCCAACATCTCCAGCTCATCTTCCGAAGACCTAAAGGACCGCAGCGTCCTGCAGGGAACGCCGAAATTCATCTACGAGCATATTTTCGCCGACCTCAAGGCTTCGGCCGAGGCCGGCGCGCCGGTCCTCTGGCGCGCCTTCTACGCGCACGACGAGGTGTCCTACAGCTATTTGCGGCTGGTCCTGCCGCTGACCAGGAAATCTCGCGGCGACTATCTCATGACCTACAGCCACTCCATGGACACGCCTGACGGCCAGTTCCCGGCGACGCGCCGCTGAAGGCAGCCGTTCGGCGGTCAGCGCTCGATCGGGGTGGAGCCGGTGCTTACGCCGCCTTGGACTTGGAGTGCGGCGCGAGCTTGGTCTTGAAGCGCTCCTCGGCGATGCGGTCGGCGGCCTCGGAGGTCGAGATGCCGGCGTCTTCGGCGCGCTCGAAGATCTCGGTGAGCGTCTGCTCGATCGCGCCGACATGGGTCAGAGCGGCGCCTCTGTCGAAGCTGGGCCCTTCGTGGCTGATGAAGATCACGCCGCCGGCATTGATGACGTAGTCCGGCGCATAGAGGATGCCGCGGCGCCTCAGCTCCAGGCCGTGGCGCGGCTCGGCGAGCTGGTTGTTGGCCGAGCCGGCGACGACTTTGGCGCGTAGCGCGCCGATCGAGCGGTCGTCGATGACCGCGCCGAGCGCGCAGGGGGCGAAGACCTCGGCATCGGCGGCGACGATCCGCTCGGGTGCGACGGCCTTGGCGCCGTATTCGGAGCAGGCGAACTTGACCGCGGTTTCGTTGAGGTCGGCGACCAGGAGGCGCGCGCCGGCCTCCGCGAGCCGCGCGCAGAGATGCTGACCGACATGACCGAGACCCTGGACCGCGACGATCACGCCGTCGAGGCTGTCCTTGCCCAGGCGATGGGCGACCGCAGCCTCGATGCCGACGAAGACTCCATAGGCGGTGGCGGGCGAGGGGTCGCCGGCGTTGCCGGCGCTGACGCCGGCGACGTGGCGCGTCTCTCTCGCCATGGTCTCGATGTCGGAGACGCCCATGCCGACGTCCTCGGCGATCACATAGGCGCCGCCAAGCGTCTCGACCAGGCGGCCCATGGCGCGCAGCAGGGCTTCGCTCTTATCCTCGCGCGGGTCGCCGATGATGACCGACTTGCCGCCGCCGAACGGCAGGTTGGCGAGCGCCGACTTGTAGGTCATGCCGCGCGAGAGGCGCAGCGCATCGGTCAGCGCCTCGGCCTCGCAGGCGTAGGGCCACATGCGGCAGCCGCCGAGCGCGTTGCCGCGATTGCGGTTGTGGATGGCGACGATGGCATTGAGGCCGGACTTGGGATCGTGGCCGAAGACCACCTCTTCGTGGCCGTCGAACTCGGGATGGGCGAAGAGCATCGGCGCTTACTCCCAGGTGAAGCCGGCTTGGCGAAGCCTTTGACCTAACCTGGGTCATTCTAGTTTTCTTTGCAATAACAGCCACTTAAAAGAAAGAAAAAGGACAGAAACGATCCGCCCGGGCGCGCTGTCGGCCGCTTACGCGACCCGGCAAAGGCGCGCTCGGGTAACAAAATTGCGCTCGTGATTTGGCGGATCGGGCGGCGCTGCGTGGAGCTACCCCACCCGCCCTTCGAG
>JBOHKJ010000259.1:0-10025 GCA_050728975.1 Kiloniellales bacterium
CCGGTGATCCTCGCCGCTTGGGGTTACGGCGCAGCGGGGGGCCGCGTGCTCGATCCCGACAGAATCATAGACGCGGCAGTCGAGTTGCCATCGGCGCTGAACGCCTTGGATGCCCCTTAAGGCGCGACTTTCGCTGTGCGTGCGCCATTGGCCGAGTAGGAAACCAGGTGAATCACAACGGCACCGAAAACGTTCTGCAGCTCGAGGCGCACCGGAACCGGCGGCACGCCCTCCAGCACCGTCGCGAGAAAGGTCACGATCTCTTCGGGGAAACGGTTCTTCATTCGCGGCTTGTCCCAAAAGCCGGTGACCTGTTTCACCGCGATCCGGCACTCGATCGCTGGGCCGCTGTAGACGCCGATGGCGCTCGGCTGCAATTGCGCAGGGCCGATCTGGCGTGCAATCAGGTCGTAGCGGCGGCGGCCGTCGAAGACCGCGATCTCGGAGGCGCAGCGACCGTCATCCTCGACACCTTCCAGAAGCGCGAAGACGCCGCTGATCGGATCGAGAGTGTTGCGGCGCAATTCGACGGGAACGAGCTTGCGATCGTCCTTGCCCAGCGGCGGATCGGCACGCGTCTCAAGCGGCCCTTCGGGACCGTACTCGACCTCCACCCAGCGCTCCCGATTGGCGCGCCAGCGATTGGCGGAGCGATAGCGTGCGGGTCGCAAGCCATCCGAATCCCTCCGGCCTTCGACCCTGGCGGTAAGGTTGTATGTGAAAAAGACCGCAGGGAGTCCGTCCACCTTGGCATCGAGGTCGATCCGGTAGGCTTGCGGATCAAGCGCGAGGCGGGTGGTGAGGCTGAGCGCGTACAACCCGCCAGCATAGATGTGGTAGTCGAAAGCCAACCCATCGCCGGCCGGCGCCGCATCGGCCCCCCGAGCGGGCGCCAAGAGGAGCAGCGTGACCAATGCGAGACCGCTCGTCGTACGCCTAGGGCAGAAGCGGGTCGCGTGGAATCGCCGGAAGGCGAGCCGTCGACCCGATGACTCCGCTCTAGTTGCCTCGGCGATCATGGCTCCTCCCTGCCCTTCGACAGTACGAGCCTCGCTTGACAGGTAAGACGCTGCTGCCATAAACCAAGCCGTCCCGCCGGCCAGACCGGGCGCGTAGCTCAGTGGAAGAGCACTGTCTTCACACGGCAGGGGTCGCTGGTTCAATCCCAGCCGCGCCCACCATATCTTCTGCCGACAATGCTGTCCCGGCCGTCGGTCGCTCATCGCAACTCGTAGCCGGCGATCGAATCCGATTGTCCTCTATCCGGACGTCGGCGTCGAGTCGGCCGCAACGGCGGACCTGCCTCGGCAGTCCGGAATCACTTCAGCCAATGGGACAAATCCCTGCCGATCAAGACCTGAAGCTTTTCGATGTCCTCGACGTAATAACGCTCCGTCAGGGTTCGGCGCAGATCGGGGGAAAGCGCCGGGGGCCTTTCCAGGTTCGCGCTTTCGACGATGTGCTGCCAGCGGGCAAGGTGCGCCACGAGTGCAGTCGGCAGATATCGGTTCAACTGTCTCCTTAGTGGCTTGCCGATACAAGTCAGCCTCGCGATCAAGCGATTCTTCGGGTTGCCGGTTTGATTGAACCGCGCCGAAAAGTCGCCTTGGAAGCGCTCATCCACACCAAGATGCCGGAACAGGTCTGCGTAAAATTCTTCCGGGCGTGTCTTCATGTCATCGAACAGGCAGATTCTGATCCGGTCACGCTCGAAGACATCGTAAAACCGCTTCAAGCGATCGTGATAGAAGCCCTGACTCAGGAACGACGTTCCCCTGCCCTCGCCGCGTACCCTCGCTTCGTCCTGCTCCAAGACGGAAACGAAATCGCTGTCACGGCTGTAGATGCTCGGAACCCTGCGGAAGAAGTGCGAGTACGCCTTGTCGACTGGCTGACGCAGCACAGCGATTATCTTTGCTTGCGGAATGACCGACCGAATGGCTTCCGGGACGCCAGCGGTGAGGAGATAGGATGGCGAGGTCTCGCCGATGGCGATCTCATCGGACGCGCCGGCAAACAGCAAGCGGTACTCGTCGACATCTTTTACGGAACGGCGATCGACGCCGGCTACCTCTTCCAAACGCGTACAGCGTGGCACCGCGCCATCGCTGCAATGGACAGCGAAGAAATTCGTCTCCTTGACGGGGCTCATGTAGATCTGCGGATGCTGCGCGAGCATATAGTGCAGCGTCGTAGTGCCGCTTCGCGACGCGCCAATAATGAAGAAGTTCGGTAACGGTGCGCCTCCATAGGCGCACAGGCTCGCCAGGCTCGAACTCGGCTCTACCAGGTCAAACGACGAAACAGGACCCGCACGCATGGCACCCAGCCTTGCAATCGCCGCTATTGCGACTGCACTCGCCTCTGCAATCGCGACTTTTTGCGATTGCGCTCGCCCCACATGAAGACCTAGCTTCCTAAGTAGCTATTCCCTAACTGGGCAATTATATCTCCACCCGAAGATCGCTTTCAGGCGGAAAGATCGCGCCCGAGAAATCTACGTGCAGTCTGACCGAAATCGATCGGATCCGAATCGAGGCTGTCGAACGAGCCAATCCAGATCTGCCTGTGCGGAAAGAGACCGAGATAGCGCTCGACCCGGGCAAGCGCGTTGCGCCCGCTCCGCCGCTTTCGATCCTGGCTGGATAGCAGGTCAACTACACCGGCGTGGCCGTCAACCCGTGTAGTACTTCTTGATATCGCCGTGGTAGTAGCCGGAGTCGGTGAAGCCATAGCGAGCGTGTTCCCGCACATCGACGATAGTCAGGAGCACGCCCGCAACATCTCCATTGGCGTCGAGAATTTGCCGCAGACCGGCGGCGGCAGTTTCTTGTCGGGTCTTGGCCCAGCGAACCGCAAAAACCGTCTTGTCGGCGAGCCGGGAAAGGATACGAGAGTCCGATACCGCCAAGGCGGGGGCAGTATCGAGGATCACCAGATCGAAGCGTTCCTTCAATTCGGCGATCAGGTTCCGCATCTGCTGTGACGCGAGGAGATCCGTCGGATTGGGGGACGACACACCGGCCGCGAGAACCGTGACGCGCAGGTCGGGATCGACTATGAGCGCCTCGTCGAGCGTAGCCTCGCCGACAAGGCACTCGATCAGGCCCGGCCGGGAGGGTAATCCCAGCGTTTTGTGCACGCTTGGACGACGCAAGTCGCAGTCGACGATCACCACCTGCTGGCCGACCTTGGCTTGCAAGATCGCCAGGGACAGGGCGGTCGCAGATTTCCCTTCGGCAGGCAGCGCCGAGGTGATCATGATCACCTTGGTCCGATCATCCGTCGAGTCCGACAGCAGTAGACTGGTGTAAAGGCTGCGGATTGCCTCCGCATAGGCCGAGCGTGGTCGGCTGAGGATGTACTGATGCGGCTTGTGCCGGAGCTTGGCCGAAACCGGCATCGCGGGGACGAGACCGAGAGTCTTCATGCCCAGGACGCGCTCGATTTGCTCTGTGCTCCGGAAGCCCTGATCCAACTGCTCAATGAGGAACGCCAGGATCACGCCAAGGCCGGCAGCCCCCAACATTGCCACGGCCAGCATCAGCTTCTTCTTCGGGTAGCTGGGGCTGTTGGGAATCGGCGCCGACGACAATATCGTGGCGTCCGCCTGCTGGAAGTCCTCTTGGCTCCGGGTCTCCTTCGAGCGCGCAAGAAAAGTTTCGAGGAGGGCACGGCCCGCTTCCGATTCCCTCTCCAACGCACGCAGCTCCACCTCGGCGGTTCTGACCTCGGCCAATTTTCCCGTTCGCTCGTCGAGCGCCTGCTCGAGGCTCGCCTCCCGGGCGCGAGCCACAGCGACCTCGTTGCGGAGCGACTGCACGATTCGGTCGACCTCGATCTTAATCCGGCCCTGAAGATCGGCGAGCTCGGCGCGCGTGTTGATCATCTGCGGATGCCGATCCCCGAACTCCTGGGACAGCTCGGCGATGCGGCGCTCGATTTCCGTCTCCTGCTGGCGCAGGCTCTGAATCGTAGGCGAGCTGAGGACCTCACTCGCGCTGGTGACGCCGCCGTCCGAAGTCAGCAATGACTGGACCTGGCTCAGGCGTGCCACCGCCTCGGCCCGCTTGGCCCGCTCTTGGACCAGCTGCGAGCTGACCTCGGAAACTTCCTGCTGGGCCAGCATTGCATCCGTGCCCTGCACAAGACCGAACCTCGCACGGTAGGCCTCCGCTTTCTTGTCGGCAGCTTCGACCTGGGCGCCCAGCTCGGCAATTCGCTCGGAGAGCCATTCGTTCGCTCTCTTTGTCGCCTCGAACTTCGCATCGAGCTGAGCGACGATGTAAAAATCGGCCACGGTGTTGGCGACCTTCGCCGCCGTGCGTGGATTCTCGGACTCGAACGTGATCTGAATGACCCGTGAGGTCCCTTCGGGAGATACGCTCAGGTTGTTGAGAAGGGCTGCGATCAGGCCGTTCGCCAGGCGCTCGTCCTCAATCGGTTCTGGGAGCACTGGCTCCGGCTCTTCGGTCAACCCGAGCGCCTCATGCCAGGATTCGGGGAGGTAAGCCACATACGCTCCCCAGTTGAAGAGACCTTCGGTGCTCGACAGCCGTAGCGTGGGGTTGAACTCGGGGTCGCGATCGAGCTCCAAGGCGGCGATGGTCTTCTCGGCAAGCGTTCGCGACTGGATGACTCTTATTTGAGTTTGGATGTCTTCTTCGCTTGCACCCAGCCCCGAGAGCACGGCCTGGATGTCGACAACCTGCGTCGTACGCGGCTCGAGCATGACATAGGCCGACGCACTATAGCGCGGCGTCAGGTTCCAAATCACCAAGCCCGCGATAGCGGTGATGGCCACCGTTGTTGCAATGATAACGTATTTTTGCCGCAGCAGCTTCCGAATCAGCTCGCGAATGTCGATCTGCTCGACCACGCGGCGGTGCAGAGGCGTCGGCCGCCCTTCGAAGCTTTCATGGGACCGGAAAGGGCGAGCCGGCGGCGGCAGGGGCTCAACGGCGGTCATTTTTCCGACTACCCACGAGGGTCAAAAAAATCTCTCTGGAACTTCGATCACATCGCCGGGCCGCACCAGGGTGGTCGGCCCCGCTTCCTCTCTCTCGCCGTCCGTGCGCGTTATCCAAAGATCGCTCTCTTTTGCCCTGTAAGTGAAGCCACCCGCCAATGCCACGGCATTTATCACCCTCATGCCATTCACATAGGGATAGCTCCCAGGCTGGTTTACCTCGCCAAGTATATAGAATGGCCGGTAGCTGAGCACTTCAACGGCGACGCGGGGATCCTTGAGATAGTCCGGCTCGAGTCTATCGACGATATCCTTCTCGATCCGACTCAACGTCAGCCCGCTCGCCGTAAACTCGCCCACCAGAGGTAGCGAAACGCGACCGTTGGAACCGACCTGGAACTCCCCGGAGAGGTCCTCGTGGCCGAAGACCGTGACACGTATCTGGTCCCCGGGACCGAGAACGTAGTCGTCCGACTGCGGAGACAACTGCGGCACCGCCTCGCCCTGCGCGGCGGCAGTCTGGTAGCCGGCGAGCAAGCAAGTGACGCCCAGCAGAAACGACAGGAAGCGAAGAGCCCGCGCTGTTGTCAGGTAGAGATTGACGGGCCCCTGTATTGCGATCTCCCACACAAGACTCATCGGCTTTCGGCTCTCCCGGCAAAGAACTAAGCCCCCCTTAGAACTGCGTACCGGCGCGAATCCCGACTAGGTTCACAGAGAAGTCGCCACCCTGTGCCGTGCCGTCCGACAAACGGTCCCGATGCTCGAAAAGGGCGCCGACAAAGAAGTTCCGGTTGATGAGGTAGTCCGCCGCTACGCCCCCTACAATATTGTAGTCGGTTCTGTCGACACCTTCGTAATCATACTCGTTGCCGCTGAGATTGAGACTGATAATCAAATTCCTCAGCAACTCATGGTCGACTTGAACGCCGACCGTGGTGCTCAACGCGCCTGAGGCCCCGGCGGTCGTAGTATTCGTTACCTCCCGGCCCACTGTACCAGTGACTGTGGTGAGGCGGGTTACATTCCAAGTTATGTCAGCGCCGACGAGCAGCCCGTCAATGGTGTCCAGCGAATCGTCTTCCGGCTCCGAGACCAGGTAACCGGCAAAGAAATCCCCGAAAATGATGCCGCCGAAGTCGATCGCCACACCGGCGACGGCCTCGTATGACTGGCGACTGCGGTCGATTCCGTTGTCGTCCAGCGCATCGTCGAAATCGTACATCGTGGTGGTGCCACGGACGAAGGCGTCGTAGTCCGGCACGATCTCGTAGCTCAACTGGGCGCTGCCTTCGTACTGATTGTGATCGCGGTCGTCGTTGTTGATATCCGGGAGGCCCGAGGTGCGCGTCGGCACGTCTTCGTAGTCGAAGCGTCGCAGGGCCCCGGCCAGGGTGCCGGTGAATCGTCCCATCCGATGGTCGCCACGCAGCGCACCCTGAAAGCGATCGAACTCGGTCGGCTCCGCAGCCCCCACCGGATCGTCCGGATCGCCGCGCCCTTGGTGCAGATGGGCCGCGTCCAGAGCGGCGCTCATGCTCGTGTCCCTGGTTACGTCCAGGCGCCCGTCCATGGCGGCGCGATAGTCCTCGAAATCCTCGCTGTCGTTGTCGATATAGAACCCTACATCGGCGCCTGCTTCGAAATTCAGCTCGTGGTTCGCCCAGTTGGACCGGACCGCCACCGTCGGCGACGTCACGGTCACGAGATCCGCGCTCTTGTCGTCCTCGGTGCGGAAAACGTTGTCATCGAACGTCGGCGCCACGACCAACTCGGGATAGATTCTGAAGCCGCCTAGTGGCAGACCCACCGGATCGTATTCGGGGTGCGGCCGGCCTCGCACGGTTTCGCCTCGCTGAATCTCCCGCCGTCCCTGGCTGGACTGCTGGCCCGGGTCCGCCTGCGCGAGCTGCGCGTCCCCTGCGGTGCCTGGCGAGGCTGGGTCCGCCACGGTGGCGACGGCGGGGGCGAGATTACCTCCCGCGCTGTCGGAGGCGCTCTCGCCGGCGACCGAGAATTGAGGGCCCAGACAGACCGCCACGAAAGCACCGGCCGCAAGGCCAGCGCCGACACCGCGTTCAAAGCGCTTGGTCAATAGTCGGAACGTCATGCTTACTCCCCCTTTTCGGCACGCAGTGGAACACGCACCAGCAGCCGTCCAGCCGCCGCCCAGCAGGGACAACCATCGTTACACGACCGCCATGCACCCCTGGCCACATCATACAACCCTCCTCCCGTCCCCTTGCGAGAACGTTCGGGCGCCAGAGACGCATTATCCGACCCTTACCTACTCACCGATCTCACGTTTCTTGTTTGCGCTCGATGCCGCGGCCCGTCATGGCCTCTTCCACGGCCAGCCACGCAATGACCACCGTGGCATCGCTCGCAGCCATCGTCAATGTCATAACAAGGGGTTACACCGCAAGTCCCCGCCGAACGAGCCACATCCAGCGCCGTTTTCGACTGCCCCACGCGCGGTAGTCCGTTTGGCGCGCGAGTCTTTTGAACTTGAACCGTGACCGAATCCACACACCTTTTAGGCTGCTTAGGCTGCCAAACCCAATAGTCGCGCAAGAGTGGACATAGGTGTCGAACCTGCCCTCGATCTTCAAGCCTCTGAGACATTTGATGGACTTCGGCACCGGGCGCGGGCGCTCGGCGGTCTCGGTCCCGGAGGGACGACGGTACTACGTCATCGGCGACATTCACGGCAGGTCGGACCTGGTGGGCCGCCTGCACCGGCAAATCCTTGCCGACTCGACGGCAGTCAGACGTAATATGCAGTTAATTGCTGTATATCTTGGGGACTATGTGGACCGCGGCCCCGATAGCCGGGGAGTCATCGATCTACTGCTCGACAACCCTTTGAACGGCTTTGCCAAAGTCTACCTGAAAGGCAACCACGAGGATGCCCTGCTCCGCTTCCTCGACGATCCGGCCGAGGGCCGCGGGTGGCTTGGTATAGGCGGCTTGGAAACCCTGCTCAGCTATGGGGTCCACCTTCCCCAAAACCTATCCCCCCACGAGGAGCTGGAGCATGTCTGGGCCGAGTTGCGGCTGCGGATGCCGTCCGAACACCTGGCCTTCCTGGGCGAACTAGAGCTTCGGCACGAGGCCGGAGGCTATCTTTTCGTTCACGCCGGCGTGCGGCCCGGCCGGCCACTCAGTCAGCAACATCCACACGACCTGATGTGGATCCGGGACGATTTCCTGAGGTCTCGCCAGAACCACGGAAAGATTGTGGTGCATGGGCACTCTCCAGGGGAGCGCCCCGACGTGCAGGACAACCGAATCGGGATCGACACGACGGCTTACGCAACCGATACCCTGACTTGCCTTGTCCTCGAACGGACCACGCGGCGCTTCTTGGCGACGAGGCCGGGGCCGTAAGCGATACCGCCGACGGGAGACGCCGCGCCGGGCATGGCGCTACAAAGGCGCCGCTCGCATACTGTGGCTCGACGCTGTGCCTCGCGACGTCATCTTGTAAAAGGATGCCGGCTTAATAGGATGGGGCGCCCGACGGCCCGACAGGGGATGTGGTCAAGTCAGGCAGTCGCCGGGCTGCCGGTCGCGCTCCAGCGTGGAAGCTTCGTCATCCTTAACACAGCAACGAAATTAGCGACCAATAAAGATGGTCTAGCATCGCGTTGCAGCTCAACGATTTACCCCCAGATTATGCCTGGAGGCTAGAATAGGGAGCGGAACCGCCCCCATTTGAAGGCGGGCCTCGGGAAGACCAAAGGCATGGATCGTGCGTTGAAGACAGCTCCCCCGTAGCATTCGAGATTCCAAGCGAGCTTTAAAACTTGAAGCGCCCTCTGACTTACGCCGGTTTGCTTCTCTTCCTGGGGCTGGCTGTTGCCGCCCACAAATATCTGAAGCAGTCCGAGCAGGACCAGGAAATCATAGAGCGGGCCAACAGCCTGGTCTGGAGCCTGTTGGGATCCCAGTCTTCGGCAAAATTTCTCTCGCCCGAGATCCAGGAGCTCGGCGAGCCCAGTTCTTGGTCGGTTCGCGGGGACATTGCCCTGCGCCATACCGACGGCAGCAACCTCCAAACGCGGTACTACGCCGCTGTTATCGCGCAGGTTTGCGAGCCGGCGAACAACCGCGAGTGCTGGCAGCTCAAGGAGCTTGCCATCGATGGCCAGCAGGTCGATTTGAAAGCGTTACGACAGCGACAGCGCGCCCAGGCGGACCAGCAGTCGGAGACTCCGCCAAAGGACGAAGCAGACGCTCGGCCCGAGCAAGGCGGAGGGGAGCCGGCTGGCCCGCAGCGACAGTCTTCAACCGCGGCGCAGCCGGCCACAGCCTCGACCTCGACGGCTCCACAGACGACGAATCGAAAAACGGCGAGCGAATCCGACCGGGCCGAGCCCGCCCCCGAGCCGCTGCCCGAGCCGGCGCCAACCCTCGACAGGCGAGAAATAGTCGAGCGAATTCAATTATATCTGAGCCAATTCGGATACGATGCCGGTCCGATCGACGGGGTGGTCGGCCCGCAGACTCGGACCGCCATTCAGAGGTATCAACGCACCCACAATATTGCGGTCGATGGCGAAGCAACCATGCAGCTGCTGACGCATCTCGAACAACAGAGGTAGGCGGCTTGGAGTGACAGCGCAGGCAGGAGAGCGGGGCCCGGGGCGATCTGGCTTCCCACCGGGGGCAGCAGGGTCGACAGGCCGCTGCCTTGCCCAGGTCGAGCGCCTGTTGGCACCGTGGGCGATGTCTTTTCTGGCGGGTCAGCCGAAGATAGGGCCCTGCCGCGCCCTTCGTTAAACCACGAGCAGATAGACCGCCACGATCAAAGTCCAGAGCGCGAGGGAAGATCCGACCGCGAACAACAGCTTCCTTCTCCCGGACCAGACGGCAGGCCCACTCAAGCGGTCGCTGAGAGAAGGCGCCTTCAATTGGTCCTTGCGGTCAGCATCGAAAATTATTTCATGCATCGCACCATTCCAATCGAGCCCTTGCCCCGAAGGGTGAGGCAGGGTGGTTTCTAATTCGTTAAAATGGATGGAAAAACCTAATGACGCTGCGGCTGCTGCCA